>CASBQJ010000462.1 GCA_949127705.1 Synechococcales cyanobacterium PMM_0085 | reverse complement strand
CTCACCATTCGCAATGGCTACCATGGGGACACCTTTGCGGCGATGTCGGCCTGCGATCCGGTGAATGGGATGCACCATCTTGCTGGTAACCCACGACAACCGCATTTTAGATCTAGCAGATCGCATTATTTACATGGAAGATGGGTATTTGATTCATCACTCAGATGCCACTGCAATTGCGCAATAGTTCTTCTAGGCCCAGCCTAGAAACGAGATTATTGTTACCTTCAATTAAACCATGTCGAATTAGCCCTCACCCTCCATGCAGTCTTTACAGCAGCTCCTTGAATTCGATCGCCTGCATGTTTGGCATCCCTATGCGGCTATGCCCAATCTGTTACCTGTGTTTGCAGTCGAGTCAGCCCAGGGTGTGCGGATTCAGCTGATGGATGGGCGATCGCTGATTGATGGCATCTCGTCTTGGTGGACTTGCATTCATGGGTATAACCATCCTCGCCTAAACCAAGCAGCCCATGCCCAAATCGATCGGATGTCACACATTATGTTTGGCGGTTTGACCCACCAACCAGCGGTAGAGTTGGCTCAGAAATTGATTGCCATGACGCCAGCGGCACTCCAGCAGGTGTTTTTTTGTGACTCTGGCTCAGTCGCAGTCGAGGTGGCCATGAAAATGGCGTTGCAGTATTGGTACAATCGCGGGTTGCCGCAGAAGCAGCGGTTTCTCACCATTCGCAATGGCTACCATGGGGACACCTTTGCGGCGATGTCGGCCTGCGATCCGGTGAATGGCATGCACCATCTTTTTCGCAATAGTTTAACCCAGCAATATTTCGCCGAGGCTCCGCAGATTCGCTTTGATCAAGATTGGCAAGAACAGGATATTGCCAGTTTTGCCGCGCTGTTAGCGGCTCACCACGATCACATCGCAGCGGCCATTTTTGAGCCAGTGGTACAAAATGCGGGGGGGATGCGCTTTTATCATCCAGACTATGTGCAACAGGCCAAAGCGCTATGTGAAAAATACAATGTCTTGCTGATTTTGGATGAGATTGCGACCGGGTTTGGCCGTACGGGTAAACTATTTGCCTGTGACTATGCAACGGTCTGTCCAGACATTCTCTGTGTCGGTAAGGCGCTGACGGGCGGGTTTATGTCTCTCGCGGCTACGCTGACGACGCGGGAGATTAGTGAGAGTTTTGCGGCGGGTGAGGCGGGGGTGTTGATGCATGGCCCAACGTTTATGGCAAATCCTTTGGCCTGTGCGGTGGCGTTAGAAAATCTAAACTTGCTGGACAGCTATGATTGGCGATCGACGATTGGTGCGATCGCCTCCCAGCTCAAAACTGAGTTGGAACCTTGCCGGAGTTTGGCGGCCGTTAAAGATGTGCGGGTGTTAGGAGCGATCGGGGTGGTGGAGTTGCACGAGCCAGTGGATATGGCGGTGATCCAGCCGCGCTTTGTGGAAGAGGGGGTGTGGCTGCGTCCGTTTGGGCGACTGATTTATACGATGCCGCCGTATATTATTCAACCCTCGGAGCTCACTGCCATTACGAGGGCGATTTATAAAATTGTGGCTCAGATTTAGGCTGCATTCACCATTGGCTGATCGGTCTATGGTGAATGGTTATACCCTGCTCCAACAGATCCGCGCGTTGCCATCCCAGCAAGGCAGGCAAATTCCGGCGATCGCATTGACGGCCTATGCCAGAGAAGATGACCTGCAACGAGCGATCGCCAGTGGCTATCAACAGCATGTAGCAAAACCGCTAGAGCCAGAACGATTAGTTCAAGCGGTGATAGCACTGACCCAATCAGCGGCTCACATATCTGCTCAGCGGCCAGAATTAAGCAACTCTGATTGATGATCTGGAATTGCCACGGTTGCCTGTGTATATTCAAGCAGGATGTCTTCTACTGCGAGTAGCCTAGGAGACATTGAACGGCACATGCAATTCAGTAGCTTAACCCGGAGACTCCTGAGATGAATCACTTCGCTGTCATGCTGACCCTGCTGCGCGATCGCCCCACCTTTTTAGATGAAATTCGTCGAAATATCAAAATCGAGCGCAAAAGTGTTTCACTGCTGGTGTCTAGCTGCCTGTTTTTTGCCATTTATGGAGGCATCATTGGCTCGTCTAGCAGTTGGTTGCAGGCCGTTTCATCGGCAATTAAGCTACCTGCACTGTACCTAATTACGCTAGTAATTTGCCTGCCTACGCTGTTCTTTTTCGATATATTATTTAGCTCAAAGTTAGGGTTGGGTCAATACGTTGTGCTGCTGCTAACCACCATGTCTACCATTAGCGTACTGTTGTTTAGCTTTGCCCCAATCACGCTATTTTTCTTAATTTCAATTCACGACTACAGTTTCTTTCTATTGCTAAACGTTGCTATTTTTGCCCTAACTGGCTTTGTCGGCGTGCGGCTGTTTTATAACGGCATGCAGCAAATTTCCAATCATGGCCAGTCCTTCAAGCCAGCGTCAAGTGACGCCATTTCCGCCACCGAAACGGCAGCCATGCTCGATGCTCCAACCGAACGAGCAGCGAAGCGACCGATCATGGCGACTGATGCAGACTTGCCTGTAGAACGAGTGGCTGTGGCCAAAAAAGATGATTTGTATGCAACGCGGGTGCGGCTCCTAAAATTTTGGCTAGTGCTCTATGCGCTGGTGGGCAGTCAACTGGGCTGGACACTGCGCCCATTTTTTGGTGCACCGGGCGAAACCTTTCAGCTATTTCGGGCGATCGAGGGTAATTTTTATAGCACTGTGTTTCGGACGTTTTGGACTTTGTTAGGCTTTAATTGAACCCGGAATTGAATCAGGAATTGAATCAGGGTGAAGCTGGGTTGAACGACGGATTTTAGTAGGCGATCGCACTCCTTTACCATGCACTCCCGTTTAGACGATCTGCGAATTACGACCCATGATTTAGATACCATTACTGGTTTAGACATTAGCGACGTGTTTATGGGCAAAGCCGTGCGCCCGTCGGTGTTTCGCACCCCGCCGCGATTATTATCGTTTGTGGTGTCAGAGATCATGACCTTGGGATTGATTGTGATCTTTTGTTTGCCCGCCAGCCTAGTCATTGCCCAAAACATTCCAGGCTTCACCGATAGTGCAGCGAACACCATTCAGTTTTTGCAGATTAGCGTGGGTATTTCGCTGGGCATTTTTGCCGCCTGGAATGGGTACCTATGGTTTCGCAGCAACACCCTAAAGACCCTAGCGCACCTGTTAGATGATGTTGACAAACACAATGAAATTATCGATGCGCTCCAGGTGCTAGATGAATTAGTAGCCGTACGAAACTCAACGACGCAGCCGGATGCAGAATCGACATTTCCATTAGACGATCGCATCGGGGTATTGCAAGCGCTCGGGGCAACGCGTGAAAGCCTGGTTTCTGGACTAATGACAGAACGGGTATTAAGAAAACATCAGCGATCGCTGGCTCGACGACACGATTTATTTACTAATATTGAAACCAACTTGGCAACGCTACAGAACTTGCAGTTGAATCATGCCGCTAACGAGTATGGACATTTACTCAACGATGCGCTTCAAATTGGCATGAGCGTTCGCCACGAAATTGAACAATTGAAATAATGCACCGCCATTGCAATAACAAATTGCCCGCCACCGTAGAGACGCGATTAATCGCGTCTTTAATTAAT
>CASBQJ010000461.1 GCA_949127705.1 Synechococcales cyanobacterium PMM_0085 | reverse complement strand
CCCAGATCCTATGCAACCGACTAACCCCAATCAATTTACAGAAAAAGCCTGGGCAGCGATCGCGAGCACTCAGGAAGTGGTGAAACAGACGCAGCAGCAGCAAATCGAAAGCGAACATTTGATGAAGGCGCTGCTTGAGCAAGATGGATTGGCCGTTAGCGTCTTCAACAAAGCTGGCATTAACGTGCAGCGCGCCCGTGAATCGGTCGATAGTTTTATCAGCCGCCAGCCTAAGGTTTCGGGCAGCGGTACTTCGGTTTATTTAGGGCGATCGCTCGACTCATTACTCGATCGGGCTGAAACTGCTCGTAAAGAGTTTGGCGACGAATTTATTTCGATTGAGCATATGCTGTTGGGCTATGCCAAAGACGAGCGCTTTGGTAAAGCATTTTTGCAAGAATTCAAGCTCGACGAATCAAAGCTCAAACGTGTGATTGAACAAATCCGAGGCAGCCAAAAAGTGACGGATCAAAATCCTGAAGGCAAATACGACGCATTAGAAAAATATGGCCGCGACCTCACCGATTTTGCCCGCCGGGGCAAGCTCGATCCGGTGATTGGGCGCGATGACGAAATTCGCCGCACGATTCAGATTCTATCTCGCCGGACAAAAAATAACCCGGTGCTGATTGGGGAACCCGGTGTGGGTAAGACGGCGATCGCCGAGGGGTTAGCCCAGCGGATTATCAACGGAGACGTACCCGAATCGCTCAAAGATCGCAAACTGATTGCATTAGATCTGGGGGCGCTGATTGCGGGCGCTAAATATCGTGGTGAATTTGAAGAGCGCTTGAAGGCGGTGTTGAAGGAAGTCACCGAATCAAGCGGCCATATCATTCTATTTATTGACGAAATCCATACGGTAGTTGGCGCTGGAGCAACCCAGGGTGCAATGGATGCTAGCAACTTACTGAAACCGATGCTGGCTCGAGGTGAGTTGCGCTGTATTGGAGCGACAACGCTGGATGAATACCGCAAATATATCGAAAAAGATGCGGCGCTAGAACGTCGCTTTCAGCAAATCTATATCGATCAGCCAACGGTTGAAGATACGATTTCAATTCTGCGTGGACTGCGCGAACGCTATGAGAATCACCACGGGGTAAAAATCTCTGACTCGGCGCTGGTGGCGGCGGCAGTATTGTCTAACCGATATATTACAGAACGGTTTTTGCCCGACAAGGCAATCGATCTGGTAGATGAATCGGCGGCAAAGCTCAAGATGGAAATTACATCTAAGCCAGAAGCACTGGATGAAGCCAATCGCAAGGTCTTGCAAATGGAGATGGAAGAATTGTCTCTACGCAAAGAAACTGACGCTGGCTCACGCGATCGCCTAGGGCGATTGGAAAAAGAGCTAGCTGATGTGAAAGAAACCCGCAGCGCCCTGAACGCGCAGTGGCAATCTGAAAAAGATGTGATTCAAGATATTCAAAAGCTGAAGCAAGAGATTGAACAACTTAATACCGAAATTCAGCAAGCCGAACGCGATTATGACCTCAACCGCGCCGCTGAACTGAAATATGGCAACCTAGCCACCTTGCAAAAGCAGCTAGATGCGGCTGAAACCCGCCTGACTCAAACCCAAACCAGCGGCAAGTCGATGCTGCGGGAAGAAGTTACCGAGTCAGATATTGCCGAAATTATTTCAAAGTGGACGGGGATTCCGCTCAGCAAGCTAGTGGAATCGGAAATGCAGAAGTTGCTGCAACTAGAAGACGAACTGCATCGCCGTGTGATTGGGCAAGACGAAGCGGTTACTGCGGTGGCCGATGCCATTCAGCGATCGCGGGCTGGGCTGGCCGACCCCAACCGCCCCACCGCTAGCTTTATTTTCTTAGGGCCAACCGGGGTGGGTAAAACCGAACTGGCTAAGGCTCTAGCGACCTACCTGTTCGATACCGAAGAGGCCATGGTGCGAATCGACATGTCGGAATACATGGAAAAGCACGCCGTCTCGCGCTTAATTGGTGCCCCTCCGGGCTATGTCGGCTACGAAGAAGGCGGTCAGCTCACCGAAGCGATCCGTCGCCGCCCTTACTCGGTGATCCTATTCGACGAAATCGAAAAAGCGCATCCCGATGTGTTCAACGTCATGCTGCAAATTTTAGAT
This sequence comes from Synechococcales cyanobacterium PMM_0085, assembly GCA_949127705.1. Taxonomy (GTDB): domain Bacteria; phylum Cyanobacteriota; class Cyanobacteriia; order Elainellales; family Elainellaceae; genus CASBQJ01. Next base: position 1,262 of record CASBQJ010000461.1, on the reverse strand, counting down.
GATGGCCGCGTCACCGACTCGCAAGGGCGGACAGTCGATTTCAAAAACACCATCATTATTATGACCAGTAACATCGGCTCCCAATACATCTTGGATGTGGCCGGAGATGATAGCCAATACGAGGAAATGCGACATCGGGTCATGGAGGCCATGCGTACCACCTTCCGCCCCGAATTCCTCAACCGGATTGATGAAATTATTATCTTCCACGGTTTGCAGAAATCGGAACTGCGGCAGATCGTGCAGCTCCAGGTACTGCGCCTTGCAGGCAGACTGGCCGAGCGCAAGATGACACTTAAGCTATCCGACAGTGCCCTCGACTTCCTAGCCGAGGTGGGCTACGACCCGGTGTATGGTGCCCGTCCGCTGAAGCGCGCCATTCAGAAAGAGCTGGAAACGGCGATCGCCAAATCCATCTTGCGCAGCGAGTTTACCAACGGCGACACCATCTTCGTCGATGTCGAAAACGAACGCCTCTCGTTCAAGCGGCTTCCGGCCGAACTAGCAACCGTGTAGTGACGTTCAGCCTCGCATGCATGTGAGGCTGAATCAATTATCCTAATAATGTGACGGCCATAATGTGACGGCTATAATGTGACAGCTTTTGCAGGGATATCCCCATGACGATCGCCCTTCCGACTACGCTTGAACTAAAAATTGATCTGACCGATAAGCAGTTTCTTCAACTTTGCCAGAACAATCAAGCTCTTAAATTTGAGCGGACGGCGACGGGAGATTTAATCATCATGCCACCTACCGGAGGCACTACAGGCGATCGCAACGCCGATCTAACGTTTCAACTCCGCGCTTGGAACCGTCAGCATCGCCTCGGCAAAACCTTTGATTCCTCCACCGGGTTCAAATTGCCCAATGGGGCGGATCGCTCTCCAGATGCGGCCTGGATCGCCCAAGCCCGCTGGGACACGCTGACTATCGAGCAACAAGATAAATTCCCACCCATCTGTCCTGATTTTGTTGTGGAACTGATGTCGCCCAGCGATCCGCTAGAAAAAGTTCAGGCTAAAATGCAGGAATATCTGGCTAACGGTGCGCGGTTGGGTTGGTTACTCAATCGCAAAGTCAAGCAGGTCGAGGTTTACCGCCCCAATCAACCCGTAGACCTGCTGATGTTTCCGGCTACCCTGTCGGGAGAAAGCATCCTGCCAGAGTTTGTCCTAGACTTATCGGAGATTTGGTAGCACCAGAGCGCGTATCGCCCGCTCTGGTGCTACCAAATCTCCGATAAGTCTAGGACAAACTCT
>CASBQJ010000460.1 GCA_949127705.1 Synechococcales cyanobacterium PMM_0085 | reverse complement strand
TTTGCCAGTGGCGGATTTGACAACAAAGTCCGGCTGTGGAGCATCCAGACGGGTGAACAGCTGCGGCTGATTTCTGGGCATATGAGCGCCGTCAATGCCGTCGCCTTTAGCCCCGACAGCCAACTGCTGGCTAGTGCCAGCCGCGACAAGTCAATTAGGCTCTGGAACCTGCAAACGGGCGAACTGGTGCGCAATTTTAGCGACCACACGCGGGATGTCAACGCGGTAGTATTTACGCCCGACGGCAAGCACTTGATCAGCGGCAGCAGCGACACCAGCCTCAAACTATGGGACATTAGCAGCGGCAGTCTACTCGATACGCTGGTAGGGCATGCCGATAGTGTGAATGCGATCGCCCTTAGCGCCAACGGCAGAACCTTAGCCAGCGGCAGTTCTGACAACACGATTCGGGTATGGCAAATTTAGGATTGTGGCAGCTCTAAGAGCTGCTCTAAGAGCTGCTCTAAAATTAGAGCGACAAATTGCAGCGCTAAACTAATATCAACCGTCTCTGACATTGATCGGAATCAGCCATGCAGCCCGACTTGATCGGCATGAACCCTTATCTTGAAGATCCTGAGCTATGGACGGAGGTTCATGCTTGGTTGATTGTGCTGTTGGCGCGATCGCTTAATCCCTTGCTGACACCCAAGTATCGGGCGGCGGTTGAAAAGCGAGTCTACACCGATGCGTTGCTGGTGGGCATTCCTGATGTCTCGGTGTTTCAGACCGATACAGGTTTACGCCCTGCCGCTGCAACTCAAGTGCTCAGCCAGCCAATACCAGTCAATGTCCCGATGAGCGAAGAGGTGCAGGAGAGCTATCTCGAAATTCGCCAAACTGGCACAGGTCAGGTGGTGACGGTGATTGAGCTACTCTCTCCTAAAAATAAGCGAACGGGTGTGGGTCGAGACAAGTACAATGCCAAACGCACGAAGGTATTGGCAAGCCGCACCCATCTCGTCGAGATCGACCTGCTAAGGACCGGAGCAGCCCAGCCCGTCTCAGTCCAAGTACAGTCTGATTACCGGATTTTGGTCAGTCGTGCTCAGCAGCGCCCCCAGGCAGAACTGTACCCGTTCAACCTACGAGATCCGATTCCTCGGTTTCGGCTGCCGCTGCTGTTGGAATCAGAGGAACCTGTGTTGGATTTGAAGCCGATTTTAGATGAGATTTACCAGGCAGCTGCCTTAGAGATGGCGATTGACTATAGCAAACAGCCAGTCCCACCCCTAGTCGTGAAGGATTTTCAGTGGATCCAGCAGCGCTTGCAGGACACCGTCTCCTAAACCGATAGCTGCTGACGCTGGTACAGCGACCAATATGCGCCTTTTTGAGCAATTAGGCCATCATGGGTACCGCGTTCTACAATCACGCCTTTTTCCAGAGTCAGAATTAAGTCGGCACGTTTGAGTGGTGCAAATCGGTGGGCGATCAGGAACATGGTGCGGTTTTTGGAAATGCGCTTCAGGTTTTCTAGCACTTGCTGCTCGGTTTCGGCATCTAGGTTGCTAGTAGCCTCATCCAAAATCAGGATTGGCGCATCGGAGAGGAACAGCCGTGCCAGGGTAATCCGCTGCCGCTGCCCGCCCGACAGCGCCGTGCCGCGCTCACCCACATTCGTTTCGTAGCCGTTGGGCAAGTCGCAGACAAAATCGTGCGCCACCGCCAGACGGGCGGCTTCGACCACCTGTTCTGCCGTTACATCGGGGTTACCCAGAGTAATATTTTCTAGAACCGAGCCATTGAACAGAAAATCTTCTTGCAGCACCACAGCAATTTGCGGACGCAGGGAAGCTAAATCGGCACTTTTAATATCAAACCCGTCGATTAAAATCCGCCCCGATTCAGACTGGTATAGCCGCTGAATCAGCTTCGACAGCGTGCTTTTACCCGAGCCACTGCGCCCGACAATGCCAACAAACTGCCCTGGCTCTACTTGAAACGAAATCCCCTTGAGAATCGGCTCTTGCTCGGCCTGGTAGCGGAAGAAAACTTGCTCGAAGGCCACTTCCCCCCGCAGCGGCGGCAGCGTCAGACCTGTACCAGGTTCGGCTTCAGGGGCGACGTTGAGAATATCGCCAATCCGGTCAACGGCCAGCAGGACTTCCTGAAGATTTTGCCAGAGCTGGATCAGCCGCAGCAGCGGCCCGGTGACGCGCCCCGACAGCATTTGGAACGCCACCAGTTGACCGATGGTGAGTTCCTGATTGATCACAAACTTGGCACCAAACCAGAGAATCAGCAGCGCCGAAAAGCTAGTGAGGAAGTCGCCTAGGTGGTTGCTGACATTGGCAGTGGTGGTGGCTTTGAAGCCCGTGCGGACAAACCGAGCATATAGCCCTTCCCAGCGATCGCGTGAGGTTTTTTCGGCAGCATGCGCCTTGACGGAATGAATCCCCGTCACCGTTTCGACCAAAAATGACTGGCTGTCGGCACTGCGATTAAAGGTTTCATTGAGCCAGTTGCGCAAAATCGGCGTACTCACCAGCGTCAAAATGGCATAGAGCGGAATTACCGCCATGGCAATGCCCGTCAGCTTGAGGCTGTAGTACGCCATCATCACCAGATACACCACCGAAAAAATGCTGTCAAGAATAACAGTCAGAGCCGTACTGGTGAGAAATTGGCGGATTTCTTCTAGTTCTTGGACGCGGGCCACGGTATCGCCGACGCGGCGCGCCTCAAAGTAGGCCAGCGGCAGGCGCAGCAGGTGGCGAAATAGCTGAGCTGACAGCGCCAGGTCTAGGCGATTGGTGGTGTGGGTAAAGATGAACATCCGCAGGATGCCCAACAGCGACTCAAACACCGCAATCACCAGCAGACCAATCCCCATCACATCTAGGGTGGCAATGCTCTCCTGCACCAGCACCTTGTCGATGATCACCTGGGTAATGATGGGGGTGCCCAAACCCAGCAGTTGCAGGGTCAGCGATGCAAACAGCACTTCTGCCAGCAGCGTCCGATATTTCCAGACGGCGGGAAGAAACCACTTGAGGCTAAAGCTTTCTTGGGTTTGCAGCAGTTCTGCTTGCCAAAACTGCCCATCCCAGGCCGATTCGACCACGGGGCGCGGCACGCTCTTGCAGGTTTGTTCGGGGTCGAGCGGGTCGGCAATCAGCAGGCGATCGCCCTTCAGCCCGTATGCCACTACCCAATGCTCGCGGTGCCACAGCATCAGCGCCGGAAATGTGGTTTGCCGCAAGTCACTCCAATCGGTCAGTACTAGCCGCTTCAGCTGAATTCCCAGCTTTTCGCCCGCATCTGAAACATGCTTGGGCAATTGCCCCCGCAGCTGCCGCTGCACCCAGTCAAGCTGTGTCGGAGCTTCTAGAAACTGCGCCAACATCGTCAGGCAAGCCGCCCCCGAATTGACGCTGGCGACAAACGGAAAGCCCGCTACCGACTTCGGGGCATCGGAAAAGTCTGGCTGATAGCGCGATCGCACCGTTAGCCAAAACTGCCGCATCTGGGGCGAACCTGCCGCAAACTCTTGCCACAGGCGGCTGTCCCATTCCAATACCACCACCTGTTTGCCAGCCGCGCGGGCTTTCCACTGATGGGTCAGCTGCGGCAAATCCCCAAACCAGTCTCCCGGCTTTAGCAGCTGTGGCTTGCCCTCATCGGGCACCAGCCGCACATTTCCGGTCACCACCAAAAACTGACGACCGGGGGCATCGGTAGACCAAATCACGTCGCCCAGCTTATAGTTACGCGGATTTGCCTGCTTTTTTACCGCCAGCTGTTCATCCGCACTCAGCCAGCACAGCGGG
>CASBQJ010000459.1 GCA_949127705.1 Synechococcales cyanobacterium PMM_0085 | reverse complement strand
GGTCGCGATCATTTCGACTATCGCGCAGGTCGCGATCATTTCGACTATCGCGGCTGCTCCGACTATCAGAGGGTGTATCCCAGGTAGAGCGGTTGGCGGCAGTGCGGCTGCGGTCGTCCCAGGCATCGCGATCGTTCCAGTCGCGGGTGGTGCTGCGGCTGCGTTGGCTTGCCTGCGCGGAGCGAGTATCGCTGCTCCAGCTATCGCGGTTGTCCCACGGGTCGCGGTTGCTGCCGCCGCGATAGGGCAGCTCATCATACTCGTCGTCATCGCCCAAAATGGTGCGCTTCAGGGAGCTAAAGAAGCCCTCGTCTTCGTCTTGGCGATCGAATTGGTAGACCTCTTGCTGAAGTTCATAGAGCGCATCGCGCAGATCGGCTTCGACTAGGTCAATGTTGCGCTCGTCATTTTTTGCCAGCGCATCCCGCAGCTCTTGCACCAAGTTTTCGATTTTGCGACGATAGTTGCTGGCAAACTGCATACCAAAATCTAACGCCACCTCACGCAGTTGCCGTTCAGCTTGGTAGGTCAGCGCTTCGGCTTTGGTGCGTTTTTCGACTCGTTCGCGCCGTTCGCGGTCTTCTTGGGCAAACTTTTCGGCCTCCAAAATCATGCTTTGGATTTCGCCCTCGCCCAAGGTGGACGCGCCCTGAATGGTAATCCCCTGTTCTCGTCCCGTGGTTTTATCGACCGCCGTGACTTGCAAAATACCGTTGGCGTCAATGTCTAGCGACACTAGCACCTGAGGCACCCCGCGCGGGGCGGGGGGAATGCCCATCAGTTTGAACCGACCCAAAGACTTGTTGTCGGTCGCCATCTCGCGCTCACCTTGCACCACATGCACTTCCACCATGGTTTGGTTATTTTCGGAGGTGGAAAAGATGTCGGAGCGGCGGACGGGGATAGTGGTGTTGCGCGGAATCAGCTTTTTGGTGATGCCGCCAATGGTTTCTAGCCCCAGAGACAGCGGCGTCACGTCTAGCAGCAAAATGTCGCGAACTTCCTGGGTCAAAATCCCGGCTTGAATGGCGGCACCGACGGCGACCACTTCATCGGGGTTGACGTTTTCGTTGGGTTCTCGATCGATCAGCGATCGCACCAAACTCTTCACCATCGGCATCCGGGTCGCCCCACCGACCAGCACCACCTCGTCAATATCGTTGGGCGTCAAGCCCGCATCTTTGAGCGCTTGCTTAACGGGACCTCGGATGCGGCTGATCAAGTCGGTGCACATGCCCTCAAACTGAGAGCGAGTCAGCCGCGTTTCTAGATGTTTGGGGCCGTCTTCGGGGGTGGCGGTAATAAAGGGCAGATTGATCTCGGTGACGCTAACGCCGGAGAGTTCGATTTTGGCTTTTTCAGCCGCTTCCATCAGGCGCTGCAAGGATTGGCGATCGCGCCGCAAATCCAGCTTTTCGCTCTCCAGAAACTGGTCGGCTAGCCAGTCCACCACTTTTTTGTCGAAATCGCTGCCGCCGAGCTGCGTATCGCCGCTGGTGGCTTTGACCTCAAACACGCCATCGCCCACGTCCAAAATCGATACGTCAAACGTGCCGCCGCCCAAGTCAAACACCAGAATGGTTTGGCTATCTTGCCGATCCATGCCATAGGCCAGCGCCGCCGACGTAGGTTCGTTGAGAATCCGCAGCACTTCTAGTCCGGCAATCCGTCCGGCGTCGCGGGTGGCTTGGCGCTGCGAGTCGTTAAAGTAAGCTGGAACCGTAATCACTGCACCCGTAACGGTTTGCCCCAGATAACGGCTGGCTTCATCTGCCAGTTTGCGCAGCACCATGGCCGAAACTTCCTCGGGCGCAAACTCTTTTTCGAGCCGAGGACATTTAATTTTGACGTTGCTGTTTTCGTCTTTGCGGATGGTGTAGGGCACCCGCTTCGAGTCGGGGTTGATTTCGCTATAGCGCCGGCCAATAAACCGCTTGACGCCATAAAACGTGTTTTGGGGGTTCAACACCGCCTGCCGTCGCGCCATCTGCCCGACTAACTGTTCGCCTTCTTTGCTAAAGCCGACAACCGACGGTGTGGTCCGCATGCTTTCGGCATTGGCAATCACAACAGGCTTGCCGCCTTCCATTACGGCGACGACTGAGTTAGTGGTTCCCAGGTCAATGCCTACGACTCTACCCATGCGCTGCAACGCTCCTCGCGTGTTTAATCAACTGTTAAGCTGTGGAAACTGAGATGTTGAGAATTACTAAGTTTATTCTATCTTGCTCCCTGTGGCGATCGCGGATCGCCGCTGCCATCATTACCCCACCCTCAATATTACAAGTCAAATTTGCAAATCATGGAAATATAAAGGCTGCCAATAATAATGTGCCGCCACCTGCTGGTTCACCACCTCTACCCCCTCTGCCTGCAAGCGCTGCATTTGCTGGGGGATATGTCGGCTGATCAGGCTGCTATCTGCCGCTACAATCCGGTGAGTTGGGATATTGGCCGCTGCTTTTTTCAAAAATGTAGGAAGGGTGCGGTAGTAGCTGCGGGTCAGCCCTAGCGCTAGCAGCAGTTCGGTGGTGCGCACCACTTTTCCGGGCGGAATGCGCGCCACAAACTCGGTGAAGCGATCGCCTGCCCGCTCCGACAGCACCGGAAACTGCGGCGGCAGCACTGTGACGGCATCCCCCCGCCGCACGACGCCAGAGGCGATCACGATGCCCAACATGCCGCGTTTGCC
>CASBQJ010000458.1 GCA_949127705.1 Synechococcales cyanobacterium PMM_0085 | reverse complement strand
CGTTGTTTCCTCAATGTCGAGATGTAGCCCCGAATGCGACAGAACATCTGCGCACCGTTTGGAGTGCGAAAACAGCCCGATATTTTTTGCTTCAGCTTCATCATGCGGACATCCCGCTCCGCTTGATTGTTATCAAACGGCACATCAAAGTTGTGCATAAATCCCAGCACCGATGCTTGTTTTGATTGCAGGCGGTCAATCAAATTCTTGGGAACTTCAGTGTGCGGCGAATTGTCATTGCCTTTAGTTCCTGCTGGCCAGGGCAATCCCTTTTTCACCAAGTTTATCAACGCTTGCAGTAACTCCCTCGACCGGGCTAGTCCCTCACCCCATTGGCTAGAACAATCTATCTCACGCGCCGGGTGTATCCTACTCCCTCACGTCCCTGTGTCTATTGGGCTGAAGAAAATCTCTCAAACTCTGATGCTCTCCTCGAAACAGCATTTTTTACCCCCATGCCTGCCGCATCGCAGAACAATTTCAAAGAATCTTGCGTTGATTCTAAAATCTATCCCTTTTCCTATTAGCTAGATCATCCTTGTGAGAAATTCGGGATTATCCATAGCGATCGCCTTTTACTTCAATGCATTGGCGATCGCTATCGTTCTGTTTATACAAGAATATTTTGCAGCAATGCCACTACAAAAAGAATAAATTGCGATCGCTTCACCACAGCCAGTAACTTTTTGTAACCTTTATGGGTTGAATTACACAGAATAATTCATCCCGATTTTTCTCAGTGTAAGCATATTCCTGATTGTCGCCATCCTTACCTGAACGATAGAGTGTTTACTGAGCTGGGCAGGTTTTTAAGCACCCAGTAATGCCTCTACCAGGAGTCTGAGTTTGCCTGGATTAACGGTTTGGCCGCGCCAGGTATGCCATCCATCGACGCACTATCTAGGAGAGGTATGTCTCAAACCCAGATCAAAACAGTAGCAAAGGCGATCGCAACCACGCTGACCGTGACGAATGTGGCAGATAGCGGGACTGGCTCATTGCGCTGGGCGATCGCCACTGCTACGGCGGGTAGCACGGTTCGCTTTGCCCCCACATTGGCCAATAAAACCATTACGCTAGCGAGCGGCCTCACGATTAATGCTGGCAAAAATATTACGATTGACGGGACAGGCGCGGCCAACCTCACCCTTAGCGGCAATAATCGTAGCCGGATTCTGCTGGTTAACTCTAATCAAGACGTCCCGACTACCGTTACGGTGAAAAACCTGGCGCTGGTGAATGGTTATACCAGCGATCGCGGCGGGGCAATTTCTACAACCTATCGGGCTGTGCTCAACATTGATGGCGTGAATTTCCGCAACAATGTGGCCGCTAAAGGCGGCGGTGCCATCTTTAGCGCCTTTGAAGGGACTGTCACGGTCGATCGCAGCTTCTTTGGCAACAACCGGGCAATCGCAGGGAATGACGAGCGGGGCGCGGGGGCGATCGCTTTCTGGGGACCGCGTAACCTCACGGTGCGCAACAGTACGTTTACGGGTAATCGCGGCATTAACGGTGGCGCAATTAACAGCCTCAACGGCAAGCTGACCATTGAGAATAGCCAGTTCCTGAACAACGATACCACTAGCGCTACGTTTGATCAGGGCAAGCCAAATGCCTCCTTGCGCGGCTTTGGTGGAGCAATCTATACCGATCGCGCCAGTTCTACGAATGAACCGTCGGGCACTATTCGGATTATAGGGACTCGGTTTGAGGGCAACAAAGGGCTAGCTGAAGGGGGTGCTGCCTACCTTTACACGGGCAAGCAAGACAATATCTTGATCAGCGGCAGTGTGTTCAAAGATAACCAGGTCAATCCGTTGTCCGGTGGTAACGCTGGCAATGGGGGCGCTTTGGTGGTGATCAGTAATGAATTGAACCGAGGATTGGTGATTCAAACCTCTGCGTTCGTCAACAACTCTGCAACTAACCAGGGTGGCGGGCTGTGGATGATGAAAGCGCCGACCACAATTGTGAATAGCACCTTTTCGGCTAACCGCGCCACGGGTACGAGCTACGACAAACTGGGCGGCGGTATGGTGTTACTGGGACCAGCCACCATCACCAACAGCACGATTGCCTTTAATGCTGCCGGTTGGGTGGGCGGCGGCATCCATGCTGGCAATGATCCGGTGACGGTGCGCAACAGCATTTTCTTTAACAATTCGGCAGCCAACGGTGGCAATGACTGGAAGATTCGCCAGCAGACCAGCCGTGAACTGACTAATGGCGGCGGCAATATTCAGTTTCCTGGGTTTTTGAGCAATCAGTTCAATCGGTTTAACGACAATTTGGCAACGGGCGGGATTCAAATTGCCGATCCGCGCCTCGATGCCTTGCAAACCAACGGCTCTAGTTTCTTGCCGTTTCATCCGCTGCTGGCCAACAGTCCAGCGATTAATGCGGGTGTTAGCACCGGTGCCCCAACCACGGATCAGCTGGGTGTGCAGCGGCTTAATGGCGTGGATGTGGGCGCGTTTGAGTTTAACGGCAGCGTGACTCCATCGCCTACATCTGGCGTGATTTTGGGCACGGCCGGGAATGATTCGCTTGCAGGAACCACAGGTCGCGACACCATTTCGGCCTTAGCAGGCAAGGATTGGCTGACGGGAGGCTTGGCGGCTGATGTGCTGACGGGCGGCGCGGGGGCCGATCGCTTTGCCTACCGAGGTAGCGCTAAGCAGACGGCGTTTGCAGCCTCTCGCCTGAGTGCACCCGATCACATCACTGATTTCAATGCTGGCCAAGGCGATCGCATTCAGCTTGACTATGACCTCAACCTGGCGACGGCAACTCTACCGACGGCTTTATTCCACGCTGGAGCAGTAGTGGGTTCTACCTTGAAGGCGGCGATCGCGGCTGCTTATGTGGATAAGAATCGGCAGGCTGCGGGGAAACAGGGTCTAGCTGCCAACGAAGCCGTTTTTCTAACGTGGCAAAAGCGCACTTATTTAGCAGTCAACGACACGGTTCGGGGCTTCGATGGCAACCGCGACTTGGTGATTGACCTGACTAAGATCAGCTTGATCCCCGCCCATGCGATCGCCGGATCATTACCTGTGGCTAGCTACTTTATTTAGGATCGCAGATCAAACAACCTGTGTGCTGCTACAGCATCTCTAGCGGTGTTGGCTGAGTGGGTGATGAGAACGCAGCATTGAGCGTGTTTAACTCATCACCACTCAATTGCAGATCGAGGGCAGCGCGATTCTGCTCCACATGGTCAATCCGACTAGATTTGGGAATCACAATTACATGGTCTTGATGCAATAACCAGGCGATCGCGACTTGAGCGGCCGTCACATGGCGCGATTGAGCCATGGCCTTGAGGATTGGGTGAGTTAGCAACCGCCCTTGTTCAATGGGGGAATAGGCCATGATCGGCATCTGGTGTTGCCGACACCAGGGCAGCAAGTCCCATTCAATTCCACGCCGCATTAAGTTGTAGAGCACTTGGTTGGTTGTGATGCCAGAGCCACCTGGCTGGTGAATTGCGGCTTCCATATCTTTAACAGCAAAATTGCTGACGCCGTAGCTGCGAATTTTGCCAGATTGTTGCAGGGTTTGAAAGGCGTCTAGCGTCTCTGCCAAGGGACTTGAACTGCGCCAGTGCAGCAAGTAGAGGTCAAGGTAATCTGTATTCAACCGTTTGAGGCTGCGTTCACAAGCCGCGATCGCCCCTCGTTTGGAGGCGTTGTGGGGATAGACCTTGCTGACTAAAAACAGGTCTGAACGTCGGCTGGCATCCGCTTTCCCGGAGAGCAAGGCTTGCCCAATCACCTCCTCTGCGCCGCCTTCGCCATACATTTCGGCGGTGTCAATCAGCGAAAGTCCCAACTCGAATCCACGCCGCAGGGCATCAATTTCACGTTGGCGATGCTTAGGGTTTTCGCCCATTTGCCAGGTGCCCATGCCGAGGATGGGAATAGTTTGTCCAGAGGGCAGTGTGAGAGTTCGCATGGTCGCGCTGGCTCAGATTGTCAGATTCGGTTACCCAGTTGGATCGCAATTTGAATGAAAAACTCTGTACCGTCACCTAATTCAGTATAAACGGCGATGCTGCCTGACGGTTTTCTTCAATAATTTGACACGGTAGGGACATGGCACTGCCATGAGTTAGGTAGGGGCATGGCACTGCCATGCCCAGTTAGGATGTGTCGCATTCTCTAGATTAAATGGGTAGAAGTGTTCAGAAGATTGTCCAGAACTTATCTTTTAACTTGGTTCCCGTGACTTGTTTCTAGGCTGCTGCCTAATTTTGTTTGTAGATCGCTGAGATCAACGCCCTTGAGGCTTGGTAGAACCACATGAGCCGCTGCAAAACGATTCTCCGCAGCAGATCCGATGTCAACATTAGGGTTAAGTCCAATCGCCCACATCCCAGCGGCGATCGCGGCGGCAATGCCGGCGGGGGCATCTTCAACTACCACACAGTGGGCGGGGTCAAGTCCTAACTGAGCAGCGGCATGAAGAAACAGGTCGGGAGCTGGCTTGGGATGTTCAACGCTGTTGCCATCGGCGATCGCATCCACGCGATCGGCAATTCCTAGTTTTTCGATCACCGTGCGGGCATTTTTGCTAGCAGAGCCGATCCCGATTTTAATGCCCGCTTGCCTGAGTTCGTCTAATAATTGAAGCACTCCCGGCAACACATCCTTGGGGGTGATGGTTTGAATCGAGGCGACATAGTAGCGGTTTTTGCGATCCATCATCTCCTGAAGTGCGGCTTGCGAGTACGGCTGCTTGCCCACTATTAGCAGCAGCGATTCTCGCCGAGACACGCCCCGCAGCGCCTCATTGGCCTGCCTCCCGAAGGGTAGCTTCTCTTCGTCTGCCAGTTGTTGCCATGCCCGGTAGTGCAGCTCAGCTGTATCTGTTAACACCCCATCCAAATCAAAGATGAAACCCTGGATGTCAGGTGATTGCACCTCAGATGATTGCACGTCAGGTGATGGAGAACCTGACGGCGATAGGTCGAAGCTGTGCCAGGTGCCACGCCAGTGGAGTTTGAATTTGAGCCGAGTCCAAGTGGGCGGCAGATGGGGCGTTGCCACTGGCCCCGTTTCTTGCAGTTGAATGCCGCCGAAGCCAAACACGACAGCCTGCCAAACCCCGCCAGCAGACGCCGCATGAATCCCGTCGCCTGTGTTGCCGCGCGTATCTTCTAGATCAACTAGGGCGGCCTGCATAAACTGATCATAGGGATCTGCTGCCCCGAGGTCGGCGGCGAGGATGGCGTGAATGGCAGGCCCTAGAGACGAGCCGTAGGTGATGTCTGTGCGGGGAGCGTAGTAGTTCCAATTCGTTTGCAGCACATCATAACGATAGGGAAATGCTTGGGTGCCGCGCATCAGGTAGAGCAGCATTAGCACGTCGGGCTGCTTGAGCACCTGCCGCTGATTGGTTTCGTCAATACCTAGAACCGCCTGAATCGACTGTGTGCGGGGTTCATACGCGCTGAGGTCAATATCTTTGAGCTGGAAAAACCCTTCGAATTGCTCGATCAGCCCTGTTTCTGCATTGTACGGGATGTAGATCTGCGCAATCATGGCCTGCCATCGCATCCGGCGCTCGGGCGTCAATTGCAGCCGTTGTGCCAGTTCAGCTGCGCCATCGGGAAACTGGCGCTGTAACCATTCATAGACCGCAACCGCCTTTTCTAGATGCCACTGCACCATCCGATTAGTGAACGTGTTGTTATTCACCTGCTCGTGGTATTCATCGGCTCCAATCACGCCACACAATTCATAGCGTTCTTGTCGCGCATTCCACTCGATGCGACTCATCCAAAAGATGGCCGTGTCCAGGATAATTTCGGCTCCGTAGTCGCGCAGCCAGATGTCGTCGCCTGTGGCTTGCCAGTATTGCCAAACGGCATAGGCAATGTCGGCACTAATGTGAATTTCGCGATCGCGGCACCAAATTCGCACATCTTCCGCATAGGGATCGTTCGGCATTGACCAGCGGGGCGTCACCTCATCGCCAGTCGCCGCGCTTTCCCAGGCAAACATGGCTCCTTTATAGCCACCATGCTTGGCTTTGCGCCGCGCTCCATTCAGGGTGTAATAGCGGTAGGTCAGCAAATTGCGGGCGATCGCCGGCTGCGTCAAGGTAAAAAAGGGCAAGATAAAAATCTCTGTGTCCCAAAACACATGGCCCCGGTAGCCCAATCCCGATAGCGTTTTGGCCGGAACGCTGACCTGAGCGTTGTGGGGGGAGGCACCAATCAAGAGTTGAAACAGGTTGTAGCGCACCGCCAACTGCGCTTTGATATGCCCCCCAATCTCGATATCGCTATACTGCCAAACGCCATTCCATGCCTGTTGATGGGCATCAAACAGCACCGCATAGGCTGGTAAGTCAGCTAGTTTGGCCTGAGCTGCCTGCACGGGTAACTCCGTCTCCTGAGAGGTAAACACCGTCACAACTTTTTCCACGCAGATGGTCTGCCCCGGTGTCGCCATCACGGTAGCCGTCAAGGTGGGATAGCCGGGAGTATTGGTCACCTGCAATGACGGATCGAATGTGGCCTGGATTCCGTTGCCAATGGCAGAGCGGCTGTCCTCACCGCTGTCTCCCGGCAACAGACTGACAGACATTTGGGTTGCCATGGCCAGCTCAATGCGAGAACTGCGGGTGCGCAGCTGGAGCCAAATTCCCGGTACAGACTCTTGATCGGTTTTGCCCTGATCAAGCCGTTCCCAGTGGTCAAACCCTTGATTCTGGGGATAGCCATTAATGCCAGATTGGACTTCGATTTCCCACGGAAACGGCGGCGTCAACGCGCCCTCAAAATCGATTGGCGTGATCTGGCAGCGCAGCCCCAACACATGCGGATCGGCCACGCTGGCAAAGCGTTCAAATCGTAAATCTAACGTATGGCCAATGGGGCTACGCCAGCGCACCGATCGACTGAGGATGCCGTGACGGAGGTCAAGCTGCCGTTCGTAGTGGATAATTTCGCCGCGATCGAGCCGAAACCGCTCGCCGTTGACGATCACGACCAATGACAGCCAGTCAGGACAATTAGCCAGCTCCGTATAAACGACAGGGACATCGTCATAGACGCCATGCACTAAGGTCGCTGGGGCAGCATGGGGGTAGCCTTCCTCAAAGCTGCCCCGTGTGCCTAAATAGCCGTTGCCAATCGTAAATATAGTTTCTCTGGTGTGCAATTGCTCTGGATCAAACTGAGGCTCGATCAGCATCCAGTCTGTGTAGATTAAATGGTGGGAGTGTGGCGTGTTCATTGAGGTGAGAAATGGAGGGTAGGGACGCGTTAGATCACCGCTGCATATGTTCTGCTAAAATCTGCTCGGCTCTGGGTTTGTAGAGGAGATAAAACAGGGCTTCTAAGTACCCTTTGAGGGCATTCCGGCTATCCGAATCAATGTAGTTCCAGAAACTATAAATCTTTGTCAGCCCTAAGACTTGTTGGGTATGAACTGGCCAGTTATATTGCTCTTGAATGTGTTGAATGGCGCGCTCAGAAATCTCGTGCCAGTATGTGGGCTGGGTCTGACACTGATGCAGAAAGTGGAGGATTTTTTCGGCAGTCCCGTCTAAATCGGTAGGGTTAATATGAAAGCCGTTGATGCCGTCCTGGATAATTTCTAGGCACCCCCCAAACTGAGTGGCAAAGGTGGGTAATCCAGAGATCATCGCTTCGAGGACGGTGCGCCCGAATGCTTCAAATTGGGCAAAGTGAACAAAAATTCCCTGGCGATTGGCGATCGCCCGATAGGCTGCGCCCAAATCGCGAGTGGGCAGCCGCACACCCAACCAGCGAATATGCCCGTGCAGGACATATTGGTCAATCAGAGCATGCAGTTTGGCAATCTCCCTGGCTTCATCGGAGTTCATGCTATCTGCCACATCCAATGCATTAGTCAACAAAATCAGATTGCAGTGCGCCTGCAATTCTGGGCTACGGCCAAAACACTCCACCAACCCGGTCAGATTCTTAATTGGATTAATGGGTGCAACGGCCAGGATTGGGCGTTTTTCGGGCTGATCTAGATGGCCTAAACTGTGTGAATTTTCCTGCTCAAACAGCAGCGATTGAACCCGGGCACGGCTTTCTAGATCTGGCTCTGCCCGATCTGATCCTGCCCAATCTGGCTCTGTCACATCCTGCCCTGTAGCCACGTGCGGCTGAATCTGGTGATACGGAAAAAATAGAGCTTCATCCACACCGGGCGGCACGCGGTTGAACTTGGGGCTAAACAGGTCAATGCCGTCAGTCACATGGTAGAGATTGGGCATCGTAAAGCATTTATAAGACTCATACTGACCGATGCTCTCCGGCGTGCCCATAATTTCTTGGTAAGACGATGTGATGATAAAGTCAGCGGCATTCATGCTGATTAGATCAGCCGTAAACTGGGCGGAAAAGTGATATTGTGCCTCCAAATCTTGCCAATTTAAGTTGCTGAATAAATATTTCGGCTTTTCTAGCGAATGCGCAATGTTGCACTGGATGGCATTCAGCCGTCGTGCTAGCAGAGACGCGACCAAGTTGCCATCACTGTAGTTGCCAATGATTAAATTAGGTCTTGCGCCCAGTTTCACCAGCAGCTCTCTTTCTGCATCTACCGCAAAGCTTTCCAGATAGGGCCAAATCTCAAACTTAGAAATCCAGTTCTGCGTCACGACTGGATTAAAGTCTTGGAACGGTACGCGTAGAATCCAGGCATGGTCTGTGCCATCCAGTTTCTCCCAGCGCAGATCGCATTGCGTTCCTGTACAGTTGGGAATCAGGCGCGTCAGAATGATCACTTGAGGATGGATACCCAGCAAGTCTAGACCCGACTGCTGAATCTCTGCGCAGAGTTGGTTTTCTAGACTCCGCGCTTGGTCCAAGACATAGGCAACTTGACTCCGGGTTTCTGGGCGTCCCAATACGCTTTCTTGACCGACCCAGCCATGAATGGAAACTAGCACCACTCGAAAGACAGCCGGAACGCGGGCCACAAAGGCGGCCAAAATCGCAGGTTCAGGATCCTCAATCAGGCGATTCAGCAGTTCCAGGGTTTCGCGAGTCCGAGCCACCGTATTGCCCCAACCTGGTTCAAACCCCAGGGCTTGCAGCTCAAGATGAACTTTTTCATAGGGATAGTCTGCGGCATACTCACCTAAAAACTTAAGGGCGTGCTTCACCTGTTGCGATAGTTCAACGCCAGACTGAATCTGATCGTTAATCAATAGCTGCATCCCGTTCTGTTCGAGCACATGCAGGGCGTTAAACAAGGCTTCTAACCAGTAGTGGAATTCGGTTAGTAGCTTGTTGCACAGGTAGCGGTTGAGAAAGGCTAGCCCCTGACCAATATTTCTAGGGTCATCAATCAGCGGCGACCCTTGATAGAACGGCTGAAAGTCGATGGTGAAGATGTGGGGCTGGTAGCGATTAACCTGGCGATCGCGCACATCAAGCAGCGCCTGAAAGGTCATCTGCGAGCTGCTAGAAAGATCTGAGGTAAGCCGCCAGACCTGCTGGCTAGCAATCCAGGGGCGCAGGACTAGCCAAATGCTGTCTTGATCCAAAATGATTTCATGGGTGTAGTCCATCAACTGGCTTAACGAAGAGCTGTGGTAAGCATGACCGGGCTGTGACAGCTGATGGCGATAGTCAGCAAACGTCTGGAGGATCTCGTTCCGCAGAAAGTAGCGCTTGCCAGAGGCGCTCAACACGTCAATTAGCTGATGTAGAGCCTTTTTCTCATCGCTGTTTAAGACGGCCTGAATCAGTTTATGCATAGGAATAGCGGTCAGACGATACTGAAACCGCAAAATGATGAGGTGGGATGGGTGAAGCGGTTAAGGGCAAATCATGCGTGAACCACTAGCTGTTCATACATGGCAACAGTGGTATGGCTCATGACGTCTAAACGGCGTCCGTCGTAAGCAGGAAACGGAGAGAATAGCACCTTCTAATAGCGGCGTGAGTGCTGACTAGCTAAGCGCACTTTATAACAAACCTGGCTATTGTGCCTCTACCTTTAGAGTAGACCTAAGGCTTTATGCATCAGGGATTGAAGGCTTGAGCTTAATTGGGGTGGCGATCGCGTTGGTTATCTTTGGTTTAGATAGAGTGTGTGACAATTCATGTCTTTAAAGGCATGCCTTGCCTTTACCGTAACATCTGTTACAAATAGAAATCGAATTGGTATTATCTTAAAGTTCTGTACAGGAATAGAGAGCTGAATCCTGAGAAACCATCTTCATTGAGACACGTGATTCGGTTCGGCTTTGTAAAAAAATGTATAAATTGGTGAAGTTAAATACACATTTTTAGTGCGTCTTAGCTAGGGCTATTTCTGTGCCTAATCTCTATCGATTGGTAGATTTTACAATTTTGTAAGCTGTGTCAAAGTAGTAATTGAATCAGCGGATGCATCTACTCATCATTTTGTTTGTCCGTTTTCTTTTGTATTTCTGGTCAATAAAAAACTTGCACGTTTGCTCGATTTAAATTCAGGTTTAAGCAACAGAGGTATCTCTACATGAATTCATTGTCGCCACAGCAATCCGTATTATCCTGGTGGGTAGAAATCTGCACGTTTGTGCCTCAGCAAACGTATCATCTTGGCCCATTCAGCAGCCGAGAAGAGGCCAAGCTATCTAGAAGCACTCATGTTGAAGCGTTGTTCCATAAAGAGACGCGAGATATTGTTGCCTTAATCAAGCAGCTCTAGCGCCGTCAGTTTGAGGTTGACGAGGAGAGCCATGGCAACCAATCGGGTTGTTCTTGGCTCTTTCCGAGTTTGGGATTGCCTGGTGCAGAAGGCGGCGGATGCAGGGATCGCGTTACTCTATGAGGGAATGGATCTTAAGTAGAGTGCTGTATGACGGCTAGAAAACCGCTCATCTAGCTCATAGAACTATGATCGCCGCCACCCCCACTCCCCAACGCTTCACGGCCGCCGACTATCTCGTCTGGGAGGCACAGCAACCGCTTAAATACGAATACCTCCAGGGTATAGCCCATGCCATGACCGGGGGCACCTTGGCGCATAACTCCATTGCCGTCAACCTGACTACTGCCCTCAAACCGCACCTGAGAGGGAAAGGCTGTAAAGTGTTCATGGCAGATGCCAAGGTCGAAGTTTCTAGCACCGGGCCTTACTTCTATCCTGATGTTGTCGTTACTTGCCATCCGCAAGACCAGCAGGCCAACGACCTCATCCGCTTCCCCAGCGCCATTATTGAAGTCTTGTCTCCCAGCACTGCCAGCTTCGACCGGGGCGAAAAATTTAAGTGGTATCGGCGGATCTCGACCCTGCAAGAATACGTACTGATCGATGCCGAGCAAATCAGCATCGACTGTTACCGCCGCAACGCCAGCGGTACTTGGGAACTAATCCCCGTTCCCAGCGATGCTT
>CASBQJ010000457.1 GCA_949127705.1 Synechococcales cyanobacterium PMM_0085 | reverse complement strand
GTTTTTATGGTGCAGTCTGGGCGGCGATCGCCTCGCATTATGCACGTAGTGCATCCGGCTTCGCAGCCCTACACCCCTCCGCCCTACCAGTCTTACAACCTGCTGGAGCAAGGGACGCTACCGCCTCAGCCTCGTACCAGACGTACCAGCCAGGTTAACTATTACGACAGCCAGTAGGCCGTCATCAAGCGCCAATATTTTAGCTACTCAATCAAAAAATTAACTACTCAATAAAAAAACAACGACGGGTGGGCAGTGCCCACCTGTCGTTGTCATTAGAACCGTAAGCAGAACCGGTCGATTCGTCTATCGACCCAGTAACTCCGCTACATCAGCGTGCATTAACGCAATGTTGGGATCGCGCTGAATCGAGCGGAAGTAGCCTTTTTCTAGGGTTGTACCATTCTCAGCAGGTTGCAGTAAAACGCGAGCCTCATCCAATAAGGCATTCACGTGGTCTAATGTGACTGGCTCTTTTGAGAAAATTACATCATCAATTTTCACCACAAATTGAGAAATGGGTCGCAGCCAGCTAAACCAGTCATCACTAATCACCAGCTGGAAGAATTCGGAATTGGTGCGGATGCGTCCGTGGAACTGTTCGTAGAGAACCCGCTCAGAATCAAGCATGGCTTTATGTAAGCGCAAAATGGCCAGACGCAGTGTGCGCAGCCGTTGTAGAGCAGGATCAAGCGAAGTAGAAGTAGTAGCCATTAACTGTAGTGCGATACAGACATTTTTCCATCCTGACATATCGTTACTAGCATCTGGGTGACGCCAGGGGCAGATAACCGATAGGGTGCAGTGGTAGTTACCGCCCAGCCTGACGCTATGCCTACGTCGAGATTTCTAGGACGATTTTGGCCTGGTTTTGCCGCATCAGCCCATACTCTAATCCCTCGACCACCGCGTGATAGGACGCTTCGATGATGTTGGTAGACACGCCTACCGTTGTCCAGCGCTGATGGCCGTTGCTCAATTCGACCAGGACACGGGTTTTAGCGGCTGTGCCAGCCCCGCCGTCTAAGATTCTGACTTTGTAATCCGTCAGGTGGAAGTTGGCGATCGCTGGATAAACATTGGTCAACGCTTTGCGCAGAGCGGCATCAAGCGCAGCAACAGGCCCATTGCCTTCAGCGGCTTCCAGGTAGTCTTTACCGTTGACGGCGACTTTAATCGTCGCTAGAGAATAGCTGTTGCCATCATTTACCTCTGAGCGCATGTCGCACCGCACCTGAAAATCTTTGATTTCAAAAAACACCGGCCGTTGTCTCAATGCCTCCCGCATTAGCAGTTCAAAGCTAGCCTCAGCGGACTCAAACTGATAGCCCTGATGCTCTAGCGTTTTGAGGCGCTGTAAAATTTGGTGGCAGGTTGGGTCTGCTTTATCCAAATCAATTCCAAAGCTACGAGCCTTAGCTAGCACATTGCTCAGCCCTGCTTGATCAGAAATGACGATGCGGCGACAATTGCCGACTTGATCGGGTTGAATGTGCTCATAGGTGAGGGGGTTGCGCTCAACGGCACTGACGTGAATGCCGCCCTTGTGCGCAAACGCAGAAAGCCCGACAAATGGGGCGTGGTCATCGGGCGCAAGGTTAACAATTTCGCTAATGAGGCGACTAGAGTCAGTCAGTTTCTCTAGCTGATCAGCTTGCACGCAGGCGTAGCCCAACTTGAGCTGCAAGTTAGGAATGAGTGAACAGAGGCTGGCGTTACCGCAGCGTTCACCATAGCCATTGATGGTACCTTGCACCATGGTCGCCCCCTCGATTACAGCCGCTAGGGCATTGGCAACAGCGGTGCCTGAGTCGTTGTGGGTGTGAATGCCAATTCCAGGGATCGGAGTGGGGGTTGCCAAGCAAGCGGGGAGGGCTACGCGATCGGGGGAGATAGGCGAGGGAGATGGCTGGGCGATCGCCTGACTCACAGCCCGAACTATTGCTGAAATCTCGTGGGGCAACGTACCGCCATTGGTATCGCACAGCACCAGCCATTCAGCTCCACCAGCGATCGCCGCCCTTAAGGTTTGCAGCGCATAGCCCGGATTGCACTTATAGCCATCAAACCAATGCTCCGCATCATAAATGACCCGTCGTCCCTGGCTACGGAAAAACTCTAGCGTGTCGCGGATCATATGCAGATTTTCATCCAGCGAGGTTTTGAGTCCTTCTGTGACATGTAGATCCCACGATTTGCCAAACACAGTCACCCAAAGCGTTCCAGCCGACAAAATCGGTTGCAGCATCGGTTCGTCGGCGGCCTGACGATGCGGTCGCCGGGTTGAACAAAAGGCAACGACTTCTGCCTGGATTAAGGGTGCTTCTTTGAGCTGCCAAAAAAACTGTACATCCTTCGGGTTTGCCCCTGGCCAACCGCCTTCAATGAACGGAATCCCCATTTTGTCGAGCTGGCGAGCAATCCGCAGCTTATCTTCAAGCGATAGCGATATGCCCTCCCGCTGAGCACCGTCGCGCAGGGTAGTGTCATAGATCCAAATGGGTTTAGTAGCAGATACGTCTGTCATAGGAAGTTAGAGAGTAGAGCTGGATACAAACTAAACCTGTGCCGGGTTAAATCGACCATTATTGCTCAATTCTAGTTCTGTACTTTAAAGCCACTCGCATACAGCGTGGATCGAGAAAATCGATCAGATCGATTAACCTGCCATGAATCAAAACGAGTCGATCCCCATCAAATTTTGATGTCTTGGTGATCAGATCCAAATCTTCTGTGAGGGCAGCAAACCACCGAGCAAACTCTGAGTCACTCATTTTCTGAACAAATGCAGCATAGCCAATACACTCATAGCCCACTGTTTGATCGATAGAGCGAGGCGTCATCATGATTTCTCCGATCGCCCGTTGTTCTCCATTCAACAGTTGAAATACCGGGTCAAAATTACGTTTGTCATTAAACCGACCGGTACTGAATCCCTTGGTGATGTTCACAATCAGTTCACTGAGGTGACGATTTAATTCCAGATCACCTAAGTCTAAAAACTGAATTTCTCGGCGTAAAATTTCAACCCAGCCAAAATATTCTGCAAAAACATATAACGTATTGATAATTAAATAATCTTGTTCCGACAAACGTCGTTGATCAAAATTTTGCAGAACCCGATTTTGATGGATGTTAAACAATCGACTTTGCAGATCAATGGCAGATCGGAGCAAGGGATCGCGATATTTTGCCATTAATGCCGCTGTTTGCGCTTCACGCGATTCAGCTTCGCGCTGCTTAGCCAGTCGATCCGCAAATCGCGTTACTCGAATCTGCCCATAAATACTAATAATTGCACTGATGACTGCGATCAGCGCGGCGATCATGGCGGTAACAACTTCAGGCTTCATTGCAACTAGGCTGGCTATGTGATTAGCGTGATCAAACCCATGCAGACAATCTTGCTTTACTTTACTGCCTGGAGGCTCCATCGGCATCACAGAATTGATCACGAGATCTAGATGACTGATCTTAGGATTTACGCAAAGATCCCCGACTTCTACGATGGGATCGGGCGTTATGGCTGAGGTTTCATCAGAAGTCGGGGATCTATAC
>CASBQJ010000456.1 GCA_949127705.1 Synechococcales cyanobacterium PMM_0085 | reverse complement strand
ACCCAGTTCTCCGGCTGTTTGAGTGCCATTACCGTCAATGTCGTTGAATTTAATCCCGGTGATTGTTCTCAGCGGTACAACGGGAATAGGCTGTGCGGAAAATTCGGAGGTGTTGCCAGCAGCGTCAATTGCTGTCGCGGTGATTAATTGACCGGGAGCAACTGCTACGGGGAAAACTTGATTGAAAGTGGCGTTGCCGGCGGCATCAGTCGTGACTGTGGCAGAACCGATCGAGGTTTGACCTTGAGTGCCGGGGGGAGTGTTTGCGAAAAATTGCAGGGTGAAGGTGTTACTGGGAATGCTGTTGAAGGTTCCGGCGACGGTGACGTTGCCACCGCTGACGTTGGCGGTGGTGAGTACGGGGAAGTTTTGGAGGTTGTTGGCACCGATGTCGGCATCGCCTGCATCGTTGGCGGTGATGCCGTTGTTGCCGAGGTCGATGCCCGAGCCGGCGTTGCCAAAGATGGAGTTGTTTTGGATGCGGTTGCCGGTGCCGGAGTCAGCGCCTACGCCGATATTGCCGTTGTTGGCGATGATATTTCCTTCACCTGCTATTGTACCGCCGATCGCATTATTACTTGCCGCAGCAGTAATCTGTACTCCTAGCGAGCTATTCCCTAATGGGCTAGTACCGTTGGCTGCAACGCCAATCGAATTCCCGCGCAGGATGTTTCCTGTTGCAGAAGCGCCTGTAATCTGGACGCCTAAACCGGCGCTGGGGCTGCTGTTGCCCGAAATGATATTGCCAGCGCCGGCCACACTACCGCCAATCGTGTTGTTAGGTGCATTGTTTACAACCACACCAATAATGTTTGGCACCGCAGCAGTCCCAGCGGAGTTGGTGCCGATGTAGTTGCCGAGTACAGAGTTGAGAGTGGCATTGGCGTTGAGAATTTGCACGCCGAAACCGAGATTCCCGGAAATGATGTTGCGATCGCCCGCAGCATTCCCACCGATCGTGTTGCTGGCAGCATCCTGTATGAGTACGCCAGTCAAAGTGTTGCCCAAGCCTGCCGTGCCGCTGACATCGGTGCCGATGAAGTTGCCTAAGACTCGGTTGCCTGTGGCAGCGTTGCTGGTAGCAGGGTTGTTTTGAATGACTATACCGAAAGCATTATTGCCGGAAATGATGTTGCGCGCACCTGCGGTATTTCCGCCGATCGTGTTGCCAGGTGCATTCTGAATTGCCACGCCAAAACCGATGTTGCCCAAGTCTGCTGTACCGTTGATGTCGGTGCCGATGAAGTTGCCCAGTACGGCGTTGCCTGTAGCTGTGGCAGCATCGATGAACACGCCTGCGCTGCCATTACCGGAAATTAAGTTGCGATCGCCCGCAGCAGTCCCGCCAATCGTGTTGTTGGGCGCAGCTTGAACCTGTATGCCTGTGCCACCGTTGGGCACAGCACCAGTGCCTGCCGTGTTTGTGCCGATGTAGTTACCTCGGACGATGTTATTTGCAGCACCAGTGTTGTTGAGCCACACGCCGAAAAGACTGTTACCAGAAATGATGTTGCGATCGGCTGCTGTACTTCCGCCGATCGTGTTGCCCGGTGCATTGTCAACTACCACGCCGCTGACGTTTGCCAAGGCAGCAGTCCCTACAGGATTGGTGCCGATGTAGTTGCCCCGCACTACGTTTCCGGTAGAAGTGTTGCCTGCGATGAAGATCCCGGAGTTGCTGAAGCGATTGATCGCTAGTCCTTGGACGGTGCTGTTGCTCCCAATGATTAGTATGCCGTTGATCCCAGCCCCGGCACTGGCTCCACTTAGCTCAATCAATACCGTGGCTGGAGTAGTCGCAGTCGCAGCAACAGCCCCAGGCTGACTGAAGCCATTGATGCTGACAGCCGCAGTAATATTTGGCAAGGCAGTCTGGGGCGCGATCGTCTGTACGCCTGCACCGGGAATGGCAAAGTTAATATTGTGCGGTGGTGCAGCAGTAGCATTAGCATCTAAAATCGCTTGCCGCAGCGAACCCGCCCCAGCGTCAAGGGTATTAAGAACAGTAAACGTAGCCAAAGCGTGCGCGTAATTTGCCATCACCTCCGGCTCGATCGCCAATCCCGCCTCAATCACTCCAGTAGCATATTCAAGTAACCAATTTCCGCCTTTTTGGACGCTACCAGTAACATCGGTAGAAGCAGCAACATTAGCTTTTGTTAACTTGCTGAGCTTTTCTACAAAAGCTGCTCCTGTTTCACCCGCTGCTACATTACAACCGTAGAGCAGAATTTCAAATTGATTTTGAATTGAGCTAACAGATGACGAAAACCACTGTTTCAAACAGTCGCGATACGTTTCTAAATTGTCGGAATTCAGCTTAGTTTGCCCTAGCTGCAAACTTCCCGATTCCCCGTGAGAAATAATGTGAACGCTTTCTATACCTTTGCGGCTTTGCAATGCTTCGGAAATTTGTTCGATGCCGTCCCGCGTGCGATCGACTAAAATGACTTCTATCCCCGGTTTCACACCCGCAGCCAAACTCTGCCAATCTTCAACTGCTGAATCTACGAAGACTATTTGTAAGTTTTTCATAATTACCTTTTCCCCATGCACCTAACTAGGTTTTCAAATTGTTGTTTCCGTGCGATCGGCCCAACTTTCAGCAACAGATATGATTACCATAAAATCAGCCTTCAACTCAGTAAAAGTTGCACAGACTAAAGCCTTACAATTATCTATTTCTCTGATTT
>CASBQJ010000455.1 GCA_949127705.1 Synechococcales cyanobacterium PMM_0085 | reverse complement strand
TTAAGTCGTTATCTTAAACGGGCTGGCACTTCCCAGCCCGAATTAAACCCACTCGACGGGCGATCGCCTCTGCCTGCGAGTCGAAGGGTCCCCATTGGCTTTGTGGCTGATCTGTATCGGCTGGGGTAGCGTTGGCTGGAGGGGCGTCGGCTGGCGGCTGGCTGGGCACGATGTCACAATGTCCATCTGCTTGTTTGACGATATACCACTGATTTGCATTACTCACGTCTGGATCACTCATAGCTCCATTGCTCATCGTTGCGGTACTCAGGCTGGGGGCGATATTTAAGACTTGTAACTATTCCAGCTAGCGCCCCGATCAAGCCTACCAATTCAGGCTAAGATGCCAAAGTCAATTTAGCAACTGCTAAATCAGGTTGTTTGGGGAACCAGCCCAAGCAGAGCACCTGGAAGCTTTTGTTTCCAGATGTTTAGGGAAAGCCCGGTGAGAATCCGGCACTGTGCCGCAACTGTAATTAAGAACGTGCCTTTTAGTAACGCCGTCTCTTATCAGTCAGGATGCCTGCCTTGCAATGGTCTACTTATCACGCCTGCGATGCACAGGTGCTCTTACAATGCAAAGTTTGGAATTGCTGCGTCCATCGAAGCCGATAGACAGCGTAGCTACGGTATTGTCGTCTGTTTTTATCACGCCCACCATTAAGTCAGTACGGCTGTGGTTGGATCAGCCAGAGTTTAGCTTTCTGCCAGGGCAATCGGTATGGCCTCGGTTTGAGCGAGACGGGAAACGGTTCAGTAAAATTTATTCGATCGCGTCATCCCCGTTCTGGTGCCCGGACGTGGAGCTGTGCATTTCGCGGGTGGGCTGGAGTTCTGCCTATTTGCAAGACCTGGCTGTGGGAGCCGAAATTGCAGTTCGTGGACCCTACGGGCTGATGACGCTGGCCGATTTGCCAACCCGACCTCGGCTTTACATTGCCGAAGGGTCTGGGATTGCACCGCTCAAAAGCCAAATTGACTGGCTGCGTGAGCGCGACTATGCTTACCCGATCTGGCTGGTGCAGTCGAACCCCGAAACCCCCGACCAGTTGCCCTACCGAGACTATTGGCGATCGCTACAGCAAACCTGGTCTAATTTCCGCTACCTGGAAGCAACAGAGCAATCTCCCGAAACGGTCTTAGCGCGACACCTGCCGCATCTCGCGCCGTTTACCCTGCCGCGCTTTGACGTCGATATTTGTGCAGTGGGCGATCGCAGTGCCCAAATTCAAGCGGTTGTGCTGGGGCTAGGTGCCAAAATTCAGCAGGTGCGCTCAGAAAAGTTCTACGCTTTCTAGGCCGTGAGAGAATGGGAAGACCCTTTAGCGCCGCGACCTGCGGTCATAGATAGCCTCGCCATGCCCACAGAACAGCCAGTCTCCAAGCCCATACCGCCCGCTCCACCCGCTCCACCGCCCACCTTCTGGCAATCGCAGCGGGAAAATCTGCAAATTTTGGGCATTGCGCTGGTGCTGGCGCTGCTGCTGCGGCTGCTGGTTGCTGAACCGCGCTACATCCCGTCCGACTCGATGGTGCCGACTCTGGAAATTGGCGATCGCCTCGTGATCGAAAAGATCTCCTATCGAGTGCGGCAGCCGCTGCGGGGCGACATTGTGGTGTTTGACCCGCCGCCGCTGCTGCAAGAACTGGGGTTTACCCGCGACCAGGCATTTATTAAGCGGGTGGTGGGTGAACCAGGGCAAACGGTGCAGGTGCACAGCGGCCAGGTGTTAATCGACGGCACGCCCTTACAAGAACCCTACATTGCCCAACCCCCCGCCTACGAAATGCCGCCTGTGGTGGTGCCCGAAGGCAAATTCTTCGTCATGGGAGACAACCGCAATAACAGCAACGACTCCCATGTCTGGGGTTTTTTGCCCAAAGAAAATATCATTGGTCGGGCCGTGTTTCGGTTCTATCCGCTGCGCCGAGCCGGGGCGTTGGCTGGCCTGCGTAGAGCGCGTATCGCATTCACCTCCGACAGTGAAAAATCAGCCGACAACCAGGCTGGTCAACCAGCCTCTAAGAAAATTTCAAATAATGCATTAGCTCTGCCGTGAGCGCAGGCGGCAATGCTAACCGTTGCTGCAAGTCCGCCAGATTGCGGTAAGAGCCGTAGCGCTGCCGATGTTGGGCGATCGCCTTGGCCAAAAACAAATCCACTCCCGGCACCCGAGTTAGCGCCTCCACTGAAGCCTGGTTAACATTGAGCGTGGGGATCGCGGTAGGGCTAGCCGGATCATAGTAGCAAAATTGCAGCACAGGTTCTAGCGGTTTGAGCCGCTGCACGGGCAAGCCTAGGGCAGCGGCTACATCGTCTAGGCAGTGAAACTGCACCCCCGACTGGGTTAAGCAAACCAGCGATCGCGCCTGATGAATCGATAATCCCGGTAGCCGCAGCCAATCATCCACCCCGGCTAGGTTGGCGTCGATGCTAATACCTAAAGTGGCCGCTAGCTGAATGTCAGCCACCGACTGCAAGCGATAGTACGGATCATTCAGCAGTTTTGTCCGCGTCTGATTTGCCTGCATCTGCGCTTCGGGCAGCACTCGTGCGGACAGCCAATCTCCCCACCCCATGCCAAACATCCCCTTCTGTTTGCAGCTACGTTACCCAATCTGGTCGAGCAACTGTCGGCGCTTTTGTTCAAACTCGTACTCAGACAGTAGCCCATCTTGCCGCAGGCTTTCTAGCTGCCGCAGCGCCTCGGCGATCGCCCCCACCTGTGCCGGGTCGGTACGTGGCTTGGCGACAGCCGTATCACTGGGAGACGACCCTAGATTCAAGTTAAAGCTGCGATTAAATCTATCTTGCCCCTGCAACACATACCAAACGCCCTCAAAGGCGCTGGCAATCTGTGGAATGAATGTCCCACACAACAGTAAATACAGCACGCCCCACTTGATCTGACCCAGATAAAACTTATGCAATCCTGGCAGCAGCACACCAGCCAATGCTAGGGCGATCGCCGTTTCCCGGTTTTTAGTCTGATTTTTGGATTGACTGATCATACAAGATCACAACTGAGTAACTGTGGCGGAGCGGAGGCATTCAAACAGATACCCTCCATCATAGATAAGAATGTTGGCGGCTGGGCAGCGATCGCAGCTCTCAGCCACTCCTAACCAGATTGAGCTGCTGCCAGATTGAGCTACTGCCCAATTGAGCTACTGCTTACACTCTCAGTCTGAACCCGTAGGCATCTCGATCTAAACCCTTGCTGCGAGATCTAATCCCCATCACCTCTCACTGCCCCCACACGTAGAAGAGTTGGCACTACGACTGATGATCCGTAGCAAAACATACTTTAAATAGATCGTTTTTTACGGATTAGCAATTTGCTGAACCGTTTACTAGTGATGATTGCGATCTACTGAGGCTATGGCGGCTCCCTTATTG
>CASBQJ010000454.1 GCA_949127705.1 Synechococcales cyanobacterium PMM_0085 | reverse complement strand
GCATATCAGGCGATCGCCTGTGGGCCGGGTCTGACGGCGGCGGCGATCGCCGTCGTGCAGCAGGTGCTAGCGGCTCCGTGTCCGCTGGTATTAGACGCCGATGGGCTAAATAATTTGGCGAGCTTAGGCAGAGTTTCTAGCCTGCACCAACGGCCTGCACCGACGATTTTGACCCCCCATCCCGGAGAATTTCGGCGACTGTTCCCCACGCTGAATGGTCAGCCCGTGGCCGAGCAGATGGCCGATCGAATTGAAGTGGTGCAGGCAGCAGCTCAACTGTCTGGCGCAATTGTGCTGCTGAAAGGGGCGCGGGTGGCGATCGCCGCTCCAACCGCCAATCCACCAGGCAGCACTCCCGCCGTTTTTCTCAACCCCCACAGCACTCCGGCACTGGCACGGGGCGGCAGTGGTGATGTGCTCACAGGCTTGCTCGGCGGTCTGCTTGCCCAAGCCGCTGCTCGCCAGACTCCCCCTGAATGGGTGGCGGTCACCGCCACCTGGTGGCATGCTCATGCCGCTATTTTTGCCGCTCAAACCCGCAGCGAACTGGGGGTCGATGCCAGTAGCCTGGTCGAATCGTTGATTCCAGCGTTGGGATGGCTGAGAGCTGTAGGGTGTTTAGATCCCCGACTTCTATAAGAAGTCGGGAATCTTTGGAAGCCGGGGATCTTTGGTAATTGGGGAGTGGGGGTTGGCTTGCCTGCGCGGATCGCAGATTTGGGTGCAATACTTCTCAGGTAAACGATATAACCTTACTGTACAGATGCAATTCATCGTGTCTTCTTGATCAAGGCGCAATTGATCGGGCCTTGACGAGTATCAAATCAAGCTGTTGATGCTGCTTTACCTCTGTTAGGATTCACCTGTGATGGCACCCAGTTTCGACATCAGTTTCCCCAATGGCACCACTGCAACGGCAATTCGCGTTGAGGCAGGGGTCGATCTAGATTCGGTTCTGCACAGTCTTGGCTTAGACGGCGCGCGTCCGGTACTGGTGGTGGTAGGGGGGGCGGGCAAGCTCAACGACGACGATCGCGCTAGAGTGCGATCGCTATTCGTCCGGGTGCTAGCCCCGCTGGCTCAAACCCTAAATGCGGTGGTGGTCGATGGTGGCACCGATGCTGGGGTGATGCAAATGATGGGGCGAGCGCGGTGCAAAACTAACTCGACCTTCCCCCTGATTGGGGTTGCTCCCATTGGCACGGCCGGGTTACCCGGTCAACCACTGCCCCACCCCGATGGTGCGTTTCTAGAACCCCACCACACGCATTTTGTCCTGGTTCCCGGTGATTACTGGGGAGACGAATCGATCTGGATTGCCCAGATTGCCAGTGCGATCGCCGACGATTCGCCCTCCGTGACGGTGCTGATCAATGGCGGTGAAGCCACCTGGAACGATGCCTCCCAAAACGTGCAAGAAGGCCGTCCGCTGCTGGTGATTGCTGGCAGCGGGCGCACCGCCGATGCGCTGGCCACCGCGTTGGATGGCAAAGTAACCGATGAACGCGCCCGCCGCATTGTGGGGTCTGGGTTACTAAAGTCGATCGATTTGCGCAGCTCCGATGATTTGGCGAGAGTGATTCGAGAAATCCTATCGCGCTAAGCTTAGATTGATTTTTTTGGCTTGATTCAAGCGCAAATCGCTATAAGATTCAGGTAAGATTTAATCCGTTATCTGTCTCTACCCCACTATCTCAGGGTCACCCAATGGCAAAGCCAGATCCTTACCGTGAATTTTTGCAAAAAGACTTTAGCGCCCTGTTTGAAGCGCTAGGGCTGAAAGAAAACCAGAAACACTACTTGCGATCGCGCTGGTTAGAACAAGTGCTGTGGATGGAGGCGAAAGCCGTAACGAGTCGCGACTCATACTATCGGCTGCGCTTATTAACGATCATCGGTGGCGTCATCGTTCCGATTTTGGTCAGCCTTGGCAGCGTCAATACCGATGACCGCCGGCTGACGGATGGCATTCGCTGGGCGACAATTGGCCTCAGTGCGGTGGTAGCGGCCTCCGCTGCGGTCGAAGAGTTTTTTCACTATGGCGAACGCTGGCAGCACTATCGGCGCAGCGTCGAGTCTCTGAAAACTCAGGGCTGGCAATTTTCTCAGCTCACCGGAGCGTATGTGCCTTATAAAACGCACGAAGATGCCTTTAATTTCTTCGCTAGCCAAGTCGAAAATATCTTGCAAAAAGACGTAGAAATTTACGCGACTAAGGTCGTGTCGGCTCAAGCCAGTGAAGACGAGGGGAAACAGCCTTAAGTCGTGACTGCGTCTTCATGTGGATGTCTAGCTTGAATGTCTAATTCCTATGGCTGATTTTTACAGGCCAGCCA
The DNA here is from genome assembly GCA_949127705.1 of Synechococcales cyanobacterium PMM_0085. Classification (GTDB taxonomy): domain Bacteria; phylum Cyanobacteriota; class Cyanobacteriia; order Elainellales; family Elainellaceae; genus CASBQJ01. The sequence goes on along the minus strand of CASBQJ010000454.1, from coordinate 413 downwards.
AACGAGAGGATAATAAAGGGATGTATGTGTGGGGCTGCCTGCAGTGAACCTTCCTTCGTTTATTTGGTTGTGGCGGATTGCGGCTTGGTCGATGGGGCTGTCGGTGTTGGCCTACCTCATTTTGGCAGCAACGGGCGGCTGGATTTTGCTTACCCGTCAACGCAGTCAGCCTCGACCCAAGTGGCTGCGGCCGCTGCACTATACGCTTGGCGGTATTTTGGTCGGTTTGGTGCTGCTGCTGCTGAGCGTTGGATTAGTGGGGACGGTGGGCTATTACGGCAGTCTGGGTCACTCGGTACATTTGTTGGCAGGGCTAGTGGTGGTGGGTCTGGTGCTGCTGTCTGCCGTCAGCGCCAGCCGCATTAGCCCCAAACGACCCTGGGCGCGATCGCTCCATGTCGGTACCAACGTGG
>CASBQJ010000453.1 GCA_949127705.1 Synechococcales cyanobacterium PMM_0085 | reverse complement strand
GGGTATAGCAGTCCCATTCATTAGTTTTGGTAGCCATGCTCAAATCACATATTGTCTCCCCTTTTACGTTGTCGCAGATGGACATAATTGTATCAAAATACACCAGGAACAACCCTATTCATCCCTCTGTTTCGAGTATTAGTAAGCGGTTGATCGATGTGGTCGGGGCCTGCGTAGGGTTGGCTCTAGTATCAGTAGTTTTAGTGCCGATTGCGATCGCCATTTGGGTTGATAACCCAGGCCCCATTTTTTATGGTCAGCTCCGGTGCGGGCTGAATGGGCGTTCGTTTCGCATGTGGAAATTTCGCTCTATGGTGGTGGACGCAGATCGCCTGAAGCACTTAGTTGAGAATGAAGCAAAAGGTGCCATCTTCAAGAATCGGAATGACCCTCGCGTTACCCGAGTTGGACGGTTTCTGCGAAAAGCCAGCCTAGACGAATTGCCCCAGTTTTGGAACGTATTGCGCGGTGAAATGAGCCTGGTTGGAACTCGACCACCGACTCTAGATGAAGTCAAAACCTATAGCCAGCATCACTTTAAGCGCCTGTTGGTGAAACCAGGGATCACAGGGGAATGGCAGGTCAACGGGCGATCGCACATAGACAACTTTGAGGAGATCGTGAATCTAGACTTGGCCTATCAAGAAAAGTGGTCAGTTGGCTATGACATGACGCTAGTGCTACAAACGATTGGGGCTGTTTTTAACCGCAACGGAGCATTCTAAGACCGATGTTTGATCTAAGTTGAAGGATTACGGTGGGCTATTTATGGTGCTTGTGCTCGATTTGTGGTTAACCGCTCTGGCTAGCTGTCGGAGCGGTTTATCCTTTATGGCTGACTGCACAAGTTAGGATCTGAGCAATCGCAGCCCGCTGAGAGTAACTAAAACAGTTGAACCTTCATGACCAATTACGCCCAGGGGTAGCGTGATACCGCCAGCAAAATTGGCCACGAGTAACAGCACAATAAAGCTCAGGGCAAACACGATATTTTGTTTGACAATTCGCTGCGATCGCCGCCCCAGCTGAATAGCGGTGGCAATCCGCTCCAGCCGATCGCTCATGAGGACAATATCTGCGGTTTCAAGGGCAACATCACTGCCCGCTGTTCCCATGGCAATCCCCACAGTTGCCTGCGCCAACGCCGGAGCATCATTAATTCCGTCACCCACCATGGCTACCGCTCCATAACGCTGCTGGAGTTTTCGGATCAGGTGGAGCTTCTGTTCGGGTAAGAGTTCTGCGTGCACCTCCGAGATGCCAACGGCCTCAGCGACACTGTGAGCGGTTTCTTGGTTATCTCCGCTCAGCATAATCAGATGTTGAATCCCCAGCCGTTTGAGATCGGCGATCGCCCGAGCGGCATCTGGCCGCACCTGATCGGCAATCGCAATCAGTCCTAATACCTGGTTAGATTGAATGACCCACACGACCGTTTTTCCAGACTGCTGGAATTGGAGCGCTTGGGATTTCAGGATCGGATCGAGCACAGTCGGATCGAGCAGAGAATCAGCTTGAGCCGGATCTGACAAATCCTGGGACGAACGGGGTTGGGCAATATTTAATTGCGTCGGCTTGAATTCTGCGAGGAGGTGCTGCACAAACTTATAGTGCCCCACTGCAACTGATTGTTGCTCTAGCTGTCCAGTAATGCCCTGTCCTGGAGCCGCCTGCACCGCCGTCACCGTTGCCAAAGAAACCCGACCCATGGCATAGCGGCAAATCGCTTGCCCAATCGGATGTTCGGAGTATGCCTCTAGGGCGGCGGCTACCTGTAGAACTTCGGCGTCTGAATGGCCAGTAGCGGGGAACACAGCATGGACTTCAGGCCGTCCGGTGGTGAGGGTGCCAGTTTTGTCGAAGGCGATCGCCCGCACCTGTCCCATTTGCTCTAACTGCGCCCCATTTTTAAACAAAATGCCCTGTCTGGCTCCGTTGGCGATCCCAGACAGCAGCGTCGGCATAATCGCTGCCATCAGCGCGCAGGGAGACGCCACTACCAGAAAAATTAGCGCTTTGTAAATCGTGGTTTCCCACGTCCAATGCCACAGCAATGGCGGGCACAGCGTCAGCAGAATTCCCACCAGCACGATCACCTTGGCATAGCCTCGCTCAAACCGTTCAATGAATTGCTGAGACGGTGGCGCTTCCGTTTGCGCCTGCTCCACGAGTCGAATGATCCGTTGGATCAAGCTGCTCTCGGGCGGTTGATGGACACGCAGCCTCAGCGCTCCATTGCCGTTGAGGCTGCCCGCAAACACCTCGTCGCCCAACGTTTTATCGATTGGAATTGATTCTCCGGTAATAGCGGCTTGGTTAATCGGGCTGCATCCCTCAATAATTACGGCATCGGTGGGAATCAATTCGCCCGGTTTCACCAGCAATTCGTCACCGATCTGGAGGTGGGCGATCGCCACTTGCTCGGCTTGACCACGACGTAAGACACTGGCCGTATCGGGTGTAAGACGCATCAGGGCGCGAATGCTGCGTTCGGTGCGCTGCATGGCATAGCCTTCTAATGCGCCACTGATAGCAAAGATCAAAATCAGCACCGCACCATCAATGATCAAGTAATACTCTCGCCGCCATAGCCCTAGACTGGCTGCTCCTAGTGCCGCCACAATCATCAGTAAATCGACGTCCAGCTCCTTTTCCTGAAACAGCGTGGTTAATCCTTCGCGGGCACTCTGATAGCCGCCGACTACATAGGCAATCGGCAGAATTAGCAATGCCAACCCCACCCAGTTGACATGCAGCGCAAACCAGCCCATGAGCAACAGCAGGCCACAGACCAGGGCAGCAAGGGTATCGCGATGGGTTTGGCTGAAGCTAACGAGCCGAGCCGAGGGTAAACGCACAGAGTCGAGCATGGGATATCGGGGCAGACAACCCTCTTACCCTAAACCTTGACATTGATGTCAATGTCAAGGATGTTAAGGTCAAGCATGTGACTATCCAAGGCAATTAAGGCTATCAAGGCTGATCAGCTTAACCAACCGCCATGAACCGCTACCTCACGATTAAAGAACTAACCGATACAGTCGAAGAGGGCATTACGCCCCGCATGGTGCGGCATTATCATCAGCTGGGCTTGATGCCTCAACCCGTGCGATCGCCCAGCAACTATCGGCTGTATTGTGACCAAGATGTGCAGCGGCTGAAGCGGATTGTGGCCTTAAAACAACAGGGTTTTCAGCTCTCTCACATTCACAAATTGCTAGAGGTCGAGCCAAAGTCGGAACAGGCCACGATGCTGCTGCAATTGCAGCAGCAATATCGCAGCGTCATGCAGCAAATTGCCCAACTGCGCCAGACCGCCACGGCACTAGAAGGGCTGCTGGGGCGCGATCGCTCCTGCCAGCTTGTCCAGGCCGAAGCCCTATCGCAATTGAAACAATTAGATGTAGACACCCACGCCAGCCTGAATGGCTTAGAAACGCTCTGGAGTCGATTAGATGCTGAAGTTCACTCCCATCCAGAAGCGTTTCAAGAATCACTTCAGCGCCTATTGCCAGACTTAAGCGATCGCTCCGAAATTGAAGTGAGCCTGCTCACCCAACTGGTACTCGCCTGTGGGGACGTGAGCCTGGTGCCGTTTGTTAAATTGAGCCGGGGTTCACAGAATGCGATCGCCGCCGCCCGCAATGCCCTGCAAACGGGCTGCACCATTGTCGTCGATACCCCCTTAGTCGCAGCGGCCTTAGATCACACCCGCTTGGCGCATCTGGGCTGTGCCATACAGCCCCTAATCAGCAATCCTCATTTACACAAAACGGCAGAAATCGAGCAAGCTTTCTGGCAGCATCCGATGTTTGATCAATCCATCCAGCACATGCCAGACGGGTGCATTTTAGTGATTGGCTATGCGCCGTCGATCTTGCTAGCCATTTGTGAGGCCGTTGCCGCCGGAACCATCCAACCTGCCTTAATCATTGCCATGCCGATTGGGTTTAGCCATGCGCCGGCGGCCAAACGCCAGCTGATGCAATCTGACATTCCCTATGTCACCCTTGAAGGTACGTTGGGCGGCGGTCTGTTAGCGGCCACTACGCTCAACGTTTTTGCTGAATCGTTATTAGAGAAGCCCGATTGTCACTGTTTTTTGAGCTGTTGATTTTTTGCAGGACAAATTCTTACCAACATACTACAAGCACGTTACACTTGTAACATCAGCCAGTTTCGTCATCCCTTGGAGGGCTTAAATCGTTCATTTCGTAGACCGACCTGCGGCATCAAACCCGTGGGTCTATTCCCAGTGGCCATGAGCTAGAGCAATGAGTTGTCCACAAATTTAAGTTTTTAAACCAGCTAGTAAACCCTAGCCAACGGAGGTAGAAGACATGGCGAACATTCGAGATATTGTGAATTATTTTGAGCGATATCGGGCGATCGCCCTCTTCAGTATCGCGGCCAGTAGTGGGTTTGAAATTCTTGATTTAGCCGTGCCTTACGCCATTGGGCAATTGCTCAATGTGCTATCGAAGCAGGGATTAGATCGACCCTTGCAACAGTTAGTCGATGCCTCTGCGCGGCTGACGAATCAACCCAGCAATCAAACCGCATCGATCATTGTGCTGCTTGCGATCATCTTTTTAGTCACCGTTGCCCGGGCTCCAGTCCAGCCGTGGTTAGGTAACTGGTTTCACTGGGATATTGCCCTGCGGACTCGGCGTGACCATACCGCAAAGGCGATCGCCAAAGTCCTAACATTACCGCTGGAATACTACGACGAAAACAACGCCGGACGGATTTCGGGACGGGTCGCACGGGGGTTGTCAAACCATACCTATACCTATCCCGAAGTGGCTGGACAAGCGATTCCAAAAGTGGTGCGCGTATTTGGCATCTTTATCGTCATCTGGCTGATCCAGTGGCAAATTGCCATCCTTTTTCTGGTGTCATTCCTATTCATTCTGAACTTCACCTGGCGAGAACTGAAGAAACTGAGCAATACAGAAGAAAAGCTAGAGCGTTACGAAGAAAATACCGAAAGCCGCACCGCCGAAATTATTACCAATATCAAAACCGTTAAAGCATTTGCCACCGAAGCCCATGAGCTAAAGCGGCAGCAGCAACGCCTAGAGCGCGAATTTACCGTAGTGGATTACCGCCTGCATAAAGGCTACGTTGTCCTATTTTCATGGCAGAAATTGGTGATTGAAGCGTCGGTGTTTGTGGTATTAGCGCTAACCCTATGGGCAACGGTGCGGGGACAAATCTCGTTAGGCCATTTTGTGACAACACTCACGCTGTCAAGCATGGCGTATTCGGAACTAGAGCCAATTAGCCACATGGCAGAAATATTTGCCCGTCGCTATGCGTCCATGCAAACATTCCACGAATTTATGCAAACCCCCGTCGGCACCGATGCCGCCAGCCTCAGCGATTCACCCGATGCGGTTCGCCATTACGAATTTACTGGCAAGGTGCATTTCGAGCACCTGAGTTTTGGCTACGACAAAAACCGCTTAGTGTTAAACGACATCAACCTGCTAATTGAGCCAAATCAAACGGTGGCGCTAGTGGGCCGATCGGGTTCCGGTAAATCTACATTAGTGAAGCTGCTGTTCCGTTACTTTGACCTCCAAAGCGGACGGATTTTGATCGACGGGCACGACATCCGCAATCTAGATGTAACGGGCTATCGGCGGCGGTTAGCGATCGTGCACCAGGAGGTAGATGTATTCAATGGCACCCTGTTAGACAACCTCACCTATGGCAACCCCAACGCCACCGAAGAGCAAGTACAATTTGCCTGCCAAGTTGCTCGCGTCGATGAGTTCATTCACCAATTGCCCAAGGGCTACTTAACAGTAGTGGGTGAACGCGGCGTGCGGCTTTCGGGCGGACAACGACAGCGCCTTGGCATTGCCCGCGCCCTACTGGTCAACCCCGATGTGCTAATTTTCGACGAAGCTACCTCCAGCCTAGATTACGAATCGGAGCGATCGATTCAACTCGCCATGCGGAGTATTTTGGGAACGCGCACGACGCTGATTATCGCGCACCGATTAAGTACGGTACGGGAAGCAGACAAAATTGTAGTACTCGATCAAGGGCAGATTGTCGAAGTGGGCAATCACGAGGAGTTGCTGAACCAAGGCGGAATTTACCAACGCCTGCACGCTCTGCAAGAAACAGGTGAATTGTTAGCGTAAGCCTAAATTGCTGCCGTCATACCACGCAGCAAAGGCACTGGCCTTAGAGCGAACGCATAGCTGCCATCAATCGCATGGAACTGAAGAGCGCGCAGAGGACGAAGATTACTAGAAGTGTAGAGCCTGCTGACAATAGCAGCTCTGTGCTTCTAGCAATTAACTAAAATATGGCTCAGGCGGGATTTGAACCTGCGACCTTGGGCTTATGAGTCCCTTTTATACAGCCCCAAAAGCCTTATCAATCAATGGTTTCAAAATTCAACCCTCGGAAACTGCCTAAAAATTAGCCTAAAAACTCGGATAAATGCCCTGATTTATCCCGCTCTCAATCCTCACCTTTTCACTGTGGAGGTCTATGGCTACCGCCCATCGTGATCCCGTTAGCGTCCAGGCGAGCGGCTACCTGCTCGATCCGGTTGTATGCCCCTTTCCCGATTATTTGCATCTCTAAAAGGTTTTTTTCCATTTCTGAAAAATCATCCTGCAATTCTGCAACTGCAAGTTTTAATTGTTCTTGATGACGATCTAAATGCTCAAAATCTCGCTGAGCCGCATACGCCTTGACCTTTGCCTCTGATTGGCGGCTCATTTCTTCTGCCAATCTGCGCTCAAAGTCTTTTTTTATCTCTCTAACATGATTCCTGAGAGAGAGAGACATGGCAACCATGCCAAAAATAATCCCGCAAATTGTGGCGATGATACCTAGCATAAGTTTCTATTAATGACAATAACGAAAGGGTTTCAGGCTTAGCGTACGGTTTTGTCCGAATTCCCCGGTTCCCCTATCCCAATCCAAGGTTCATGCGAGTAACTGCATATAGAATTCTGGGGAGTAAGCGGCTATGCTCACAACATCGAGCGCCGCGCCGCTGTCTTGATAGGCCATCAGCTGCACATAGTCGGTAACTGCCAGATTGTAGACAGTGCAGATAGACAAATTACTTGCCCCACTTGGGATTTGATTCACCGCAATGTATGTTGCTCCATTCAGCAAGATAGCGATCTGTCTGGTTCCAGCCCCACCAGCGGCAAAGGATAAACAGCCCC
>CASBQJ010000452.1 GCA_949127705.1 Synechococcales cyanobacterium PMM_0085 | reverse complement strand
CCAGTCGCTAGATTCCAGGTGCGCACGGTGCGATCAGCACTACCGCTGATCAACGTGCCATCGGAGGCGATCGCGAGGGCATTAATGGCGTTTGTGTGCCCTGTTAGTGTCTGAAGCAAACTGCCTGTGGGCAAATCCCAGATCAAGATTTTATTGGTGGCCGCGATCGCGATTACTATCGATTCCGGGCGGCTAGTTTAGGCCAATTCTCGCTGCAGCTGGATGGCTTAACCGCCAATGCAAACGTGGCGCTGTTAAACAACCGGGGGCAGACGCTAAACAAGTCCACCAAGGCGGGCACGCGGGTAGAATCGATCCAAGCGTTGCTAGAGGCCGGGACTTACTATGTCGTGGTTTACCCCAGGCGGCCTCGTGAAAATACTAACTACACCCTGACGCTGTCGGCAGCGCCATCAGGGGTCACCAACAGCCCCTTTAACATTGAGTTTGACTATCGATTTGATACGCAGGGCTTTTTTACGTCCGAGAAAAGAGCTGTGTTAGAGTCCGCAGCGGCGATTTGGGAAACTATTATTCGTGACGAGTTTGCCACCACGCCCGTGGGAACCCGAGTACCGTTTGTGGACAACCCTCAAACGGGCAATCAGCTATCGGGAAATTTTGTAGTCGATCGCGCCATTGATGACGTGCTAATTTTTGTTGGTGCGCGTGATTTGCAGGGCGGTTCGGGCAGCACGCTAGCCCTAGCAGGGCCAGCAGGTGCGATTAGCCGCGATCGTGAAGGGTCAGACTTTGAACCCTCTATCGGCACCATGGCGTTTAATATCGACACAGATTGGTTTTATGACTCTACGCCTGCCACCGCCACCGATATTCCAGCCAATCGGCAAGATTTTCTATCGACAGCGGCGCATGAAATTGCCCATGTGCTGGGCTTTGGCACTAGCAGTGCCTTCGACAATTTGCTCAGCGGCTTGAACTTTACCGGAGCCAACGCCCGCGATCGCAACGGCGGCAGTGCCATTCCTTTAAGTGACAGCGCCCACATTTTAGACGGCTATCAGTTTGGTGGTTCTGGGCAAACGCTAATGTCGCCGTTTGCCGATCGAGGGGTGCGAAAGCAGCCCACAGCCCTAGATGTGGCTATTTTGGATGACATTGGCTACACCGTTAACTACAGTGCTACATTTGCCAATGCGCCGCTTTTAGAGCGGACTCGATCAGGCGATCGCAGGGCATCTGGCTCAGGCTCGCAGCGACGGCGGCAACCTTCACTGCTGTCTGCGGCCTATGGCACCTGTGGCTGTGCCAGTTGCTTGGTCGGCAAACCCCGCGCCCAGCTCCGCCGCACCGCCTAGGTAGGGCGCACCGCCCAACCCCATTTACCGCTCAACAATGCTAACTTTCTCGTCTTGCATGGCCGAAAACATGGAGTTTGTCGGGCGGGCGATCGCCACCTACATCCAGCAAACGCTCCAGATCCCAACTCAGTTTATTGATGACGTATCTTGGCCAGAGCGCGAGCGGCGATTTGACCAAGGTGAGATTCAGGTGTGCTGGATCTGTGGCCTGCCCTATGTGTGGAAGGCCGATCAGCCGCTGGCCGCAATCGAACTGCTCGCGGCACCCGTGATGCGGGGGGAGCGCTATGCCGACCGTCCTGTCTACTTTTCGGATGTGGTGGTGCGACGCGACAGCCGCTTCCAGCGATTTGAGCAATTGCGGGGAGCCTCGTGGGCTTACAATGAGCCGCGATCGCACTCCGGTTGCACCATCACGCGCTACCACCTAGCGACCCTAGGCGAAACGGGAGATTTCTTTGGCCGCGTAGTCGAGTCTGGTGCCCATCAGGTGTCGCTGCGGCTGGTGCTAGAGGGGGCAGTAGAGGCTTCGGCGATCGACAGCACTGTGCTGGAATTGGAGCTGCGACGGCATCCAGACCTCGCTGCCCAGCTGCGGATTCTCCAACATCTAGGACCTAGCCCAATTCCGCCGTGGCTAGTTTCGACTCAAGTCCCGGCCGAGCTGCGATCGCGCCTGCGGGCTGTGCTGTTGCAGATGGAGCGCGATCCTCAGGGGCAGGCCATTTTAGCCGCCAGCGGCATGGCGCGGTTTGTGTCCGTTAGCGATCGCGACTATGATCCCATTCGCCACATGGCCCAGGTTGCAGATCGCGTCAGCTTCAGCCCCGCCTCTAATTAGCAGCGCCGCTGATTAATTGTGGTGCCTTAAAACCGTGCCTTAAAGCCGTGCCTTAAAACCGTGCCTTAAAACCGTGCCTTAAAGGGGTGCCTTAAACACGAATCAACCCAGCCCCAGTCTGGCCTCCAGCGGCAGGCAGTAGCGCATCCCTCCCTGTCTACTGTTATCTTAGGTTTGAAACAACTGGAATTCCGAGAATTGTCACTACTTATGGGGAATACATATCAGCGGGTGCTGCTAAAACTCAGCGGCGAGGCTCTCATGGGCGATCTCTCCTACGGGATCGATCCAGATATCGTTGATGCAATTTGTGAAGAAATTAAAGAAACCGTCAGCACTGGGCTAGAAATTGCCGTAGTGGTGGGCGGTGGCAATATTTTCAGAGGGATGAAAGGCGCATCGGCCGGGATGGAGCGAGCTACAGCCGACTATATTGGCATGATTGCAACGGTGATGAATGCCATGACCCTGCAAGATTCATTAGAGCGCAAGGGGGTGCAAACCCGAGTGCAAACGGCAATCGAAATGCAGGAAGTGGCAGAACCCTACATTCGCCGTCGCGCCATTCGCCATTTAGAAAAGGGGCGGGTGGTGATTTTTGGTGCAGGTTCGGGCAACCCTTTCTTCACGACCGATACCACAGCGGCGCTGCGAGCTGCCGAAATTAACGCCGAGATCGTATTTAAAGCGACTAAGGTGGATGGCATCTATGACGCTGATCCCAAGATCAATCCGAACGCACGCCGATTTCAAACGCTGACCTATGGATATGTTTTAGAAAAAGACTTACAGGTAATGGATGGAACGGCGATCGCCCTGTGCAAAGATAACAGTATCCCAATCATGGTATTTAATATTGCCGTGCCGGGAAATATCCGTCGTGCCCTGATGGGAGAACCGATTGGAACGTTAGTTGGAGGCTCTTGTGAAGTTAGCTGAGATCGAAGCTCAAATGCAGAAGACCATTGAGTCAACTCAACGGTCATTCAACACAATTCGTACTGGGCGGGCCAATGGCGCGATTCTAGATAAGGTGTTGGTGGAATACTATGGCACTCCCACCTCCCTCAAGTCGTTGGCCAATGTCAATACTCCCGACTCCAGCACCATTTTTATTCAACCCTACGATCGCAACACGCTGAATATTATTGAAAAGGCAATTTCTCTGTCCGATATTGGCCTCACCCCCAATAATGACGGCAGCACGATTCGCCTCAATATTCCACCGTTGACCAGCGATCGCCGGAAAGAATTGGCCAAGGTGGCGGCCAAATATGCTGAAGAAGGCAAAGTCGCCATCCGCAATGTTCGCCGCGATGCGGTGGAGGCGGTTCGTAAGCAAGAAAAGAGCAGCGATGTTTCTGAAGATGAAGCCCGCGATCTGCAAGACTCTATCCAAAAGCTGACCGATAAATATGTCAGTAAAGTAGATGCGTTGTTGAAAGAGAAAGAAACCGACATTACTACGGTGTAGTGGGCGATGGAGTGGGCAATGGAGTGGGTAATGGAGTGGGCGATCGCAGATGATTTAGGCGATCATAGACTGGTTAAACAACTGGTTAACGCATCTGATTAATGTATGGGTTTCTGGCGTGAATCGTTTCCTGGGGAAGCTGGGAAACGATTTATGCTTTCGACCTAGCATGGGCTTTCCCTAGCTTCAGCAACAGTTCATAAACCCTGCCCAGCCATAAACTCTCAGTAAAGTTTAGGCAGCAGGCTACCCCTGCACCTAGATTCTCAGAGTTAGATCAAACAGACATTTTTGAGCTTAGGAATGAGGACGTGATCCCTATGTACGACTGCATTATTGTCGGTGCAGGCCCAGCGGGTGGCAGTGCTGCCTATCATTTAGCCAAGCGGGGGCGATCGGTACTGGTGCTAGAAAAAGAATCACTTCCTCGCTATAAACCTTGCGGCGGTGGCGTGTCGCCTCAGGTAGCAGAATGGTTTGATTTTGATTTTAGTCCGGCAATCTCGCTCAAAATTAATACCATCCGCTATACCTGGAAGATGGAAGACCCGGTTGCCGCCAAGCTCGACCACCTAGAGCCAATCTGGATGGTGCGTCGAGATGTGTTTGACCACTTTTTGATTCAAAAAGCTCAAGGGCAAGGCGCTGAACTCAAGGACAGCGTTGCCGTCAAGGGCATTGAATGGCAGAGCGATCGCTGGCAGGTGAACACAGCTGACGGCTCGTTTATCGGCCGCTATCTGATTGCCGCCGATGGGGCTAAAGGCTCTATGGCAAAATGGCTAGGCTTCAAAGAACGTAAGCGCAGACTGGGCGGTGCCCTAGAGGTAGAAGCCAAGGCCAACGTCGAAGATCCACACTCGTGCCATTTTGAGTTTGGTATGGTGAAGAACGGCTATATTTGGAACTTTCCCAAGGCCGACGGCTACTCAATCGGTATTGGCACCTTTCGCGGTGGAGAAGCGCAAAACTTTAAGGCCATCTTAAGCGAATATGCAACGCTATTTGGGGTGGAGCTGGCCTCTACACAGCAGTATGGCCACCCCCTCTGCCTTTGGGATGGCGACCAGACACTTCACACCCAAAATGCTCTGCTCGCTGGAGAAGCGGCCTGTGTGGTAGACCCAATGACGGCTGAGGGCATTCGCCCTTCTATGTTTACGGGGGTCAAAGCGGCAGAGGCGATCGATGCTGCCTTAGGCGGGGCAAGTGACGCGATCGCCACCTACACCCAGGTGATTCAAGCAGAATGGGGCAAAGAAATGGTGTGGGCACAGCGCCTAGCCGGAGTATTTTACCGAGTGCCCGGTGTGGGCTATCAGCTGGGGGTCAAACGCCCCTCTGCCACGGAGCGGATGGCTCAAATTCTCTGTGGCAAACTGAGCTATGGAGACGTAGCCAGTCATGCGCTCCAACGGCTGAGCACCGGGCTAATTCCTGGCATGGGCAGGTAGAGGCTCTGGCTCTGACGCAACGGTCTCAAGCCACGCGCCACCGTTTGTTTGGAGTCTGAAGTGCCCATCAAACTGGCTAAGACGTCGTTAGAATCGATCAATACGGCCACTGTGGGCGTACTTAAGGTGGGCATACTTAAATTCAGCTCCTCACGTCATCTCCTATGGCTTTGTTCAATCGCCTGTTCCGACGACCCGCCGCTTCCAGTTCGCCCCCTCCCAGCCCTATCCCTGCTGCGGCCTCTCCAGGGCAGCTCGTCCCTGCACCGCCGCGCAAAACCCTGGCGCAACTTGAGCAAGAAATGGCAGCCCAGCAGGCGAGTCAAGCCCTCCCGACGCGGCCTCTAAGACAGACTTCACCGACCCGCCGCCGATCTGGCATTGCCAGTAAACTGGCGTTGATGGGGCTGTTGGTGGGGAT
>CASBQJ010000451.1 GCA_949127705.1 Synechococcales cyanobacterium PMM_0085 | reverse complement strand
GAGTTTAGATCCCCGGATTCTCCAAGAATCCGGGGATCTAGCAGTCGATTTTGCTTATTTCAGTGACATTCAACCATCAGTGTGAGTACTGTCAGGCTCCTGAACCGTTCTCGGCAAGGTACAAATAGCCTTTCTAGACGCGTGGGGGCGATCGCTGAGGTGGGTGCGATCGCTGCCGAGCTATCAAATACCTAGCTCACAGGCATTGCAGAGTAGAATAAATTCAACGCCTCCAACTCCCGACACCCGCCATGAGCCAGTAGTGTTTTTACCGCAGAACGCGATTATTGCAGAAGAAAAGCTGACCAAGTACTTGCTCATTCTATTGCCAAAAGATGACAAGTCTAAATTTTTGGCTCAGGCGGGGTATAAATTGGATAACTGGCAACAACTTGAACAAGACCTCCGAACTAAAGTCTTGAAACAACCCGCTGAACTGATTGAAACTAGCCGCTATGGTAAAAAGTATCTCATCCGGGCGCGTTTGCTAGGAACTAATGGAATTGAACTCAGTATTCTAACTATTTGGATGGTTACAAACAGTACGACCAGATTTGTGACTCTAGTGCCAGACAAAGGAGCGAATCTATGAAGGTGCAGTATCCCCTATATTCCCAAGTTTCTCTAGCTGAGGATTTACCCGAACATCACCTCAAGCGGGGAGACGTGGCTACCATCGTAGAGCACTATCCTATGCCTGAAGGAGAAGAAGATGGGTATAGCTTGGAAGGGTTTGATGTCCCTCACATCACAGTTGAGGTAGCTGCTTCAAAAATTATCCCCGTAAGTCAATGGCAACAAGAGGAAGAGATCTTAGCTAAATTACGTCAGCTCTCGCAACCAAGACTGCTACAACTCGAAGAATACCTTGAATTTCTCTTGCAGAAAGAGAAAGCAGGCTAGAGAAAGTGTTGGGTTGAGTGCGATCGCTCTAGAAGCAAGGAGCGATCGCTGAGGTGGGCGCGATCGCGCCTGCCTATGCAACTGAGGCTCTCGTTTTCTTTAGCTTGGCTGACTGTATAACTGGGCGATCGGCCTTTAACCCAGCGACAGCAGCAGGTAGTGGCGCAGCGTTATAATTTGAGGCAAGCAATTCCAAGGGCAACGCATGACTACAGTAGCGATTTTGCCAATCTCCAATGCCAGCGGTGAGAAGTCTTACCGTGCCATTGCCGGGGATAAACACTCTGTCGGAAAGACTGCTGGGCAAGCTCTAGATGCATTAACGGCTCAGTTAGGTGAAACTGAATTCAGCGCATTGCTTGTCATTCAAAGCTTTCGTCCCGACTCATTTTTTACGACTGAGCAGCAAGAACGATTATCAGAATTGATGCATTCATGGCGGTTAGCTAGAGATCAAGGACAACGATTGCCGCTCGATCAACAGACGGAACTAGACACGTTAGTTGAGGCTGAATTGAGAGCGGCGACAGCTCGAACAGCCGCGTTGATGCAGCAAGAAAGTTCATAAATCCGGATTACACAGCGATCGCAGAACGAGCTAACCATCGATGTGAGTACTGTCAAGCCCTGAACTAGTTTTCAATTTTCCATTTGAAGTGGAGCACATCATCCCACTTTCTCGGCAAGGTACAAATGACGAAGCGAATTTAGCCCTCGCCTGCCGTTCATGTAATCTGCGTAAAGGAACCCGTATCAGTGGCATTCTCATGGGTTCCAATGCTGAAGTTTATTTCTTTCATCCAAGACGGAATCAGTGGCTTGAGCACTTTCAGATCAATACTGAATTTGGCAAAATTATGGCAGTGATCTCAGTTGGAGACGTCACGATAGAGTATTTGGAAATGAACAGTTCTGCTCGGTGACAGCCCGACAATTATGGATTCATTTAGGTTTGTTTCCGTAACGGTGCAGCCCAACACAACTATTACATCAAAATGAATTGAGTGCGATCGCCCCTCTTGTAGGATGCGTCGTGACTCACCCTACAGATGTGTTTAGCCTTTCTAGAAGCGTGGGTGCGATCGCCCATGCGACTGTGAGCCATCACACAGCTTGGCTAACTGTTGAACTGGGCGATCGCAGAACGAGCTAACCATCGGTGGAATGGCACTTCCTTAAGGAGTTTAGATGATACCTGTCTAGGTATTATTTAGCCTTGAGGTAAAAGTTTTGCGGTCGAAACATGGGGATGTTTGGGATCTTTGACTCGTTTTGGCTGGGGAGTCTTTTTCTTGCGAGGTTGTTTAAGAAATCGTTTGAGGGTTGCCTTTGCGCTGAGTTCTTTGAGTTGTTCAATCAGATCAATACTCCGGACAGAATTTGAGCACATGTCAGGCTGAGGTCTGGAAACGTGGGGGATTGACTGGTATCGTGGCCTTGAGATTCCGTAGAGTCGTAAAACTGATGCTCTAGGATGCAGCGGGTGATTTTTGCTTCTAAGGGGTCGGCAATCCAGTATCCGGGGATTTCTAGCAGGCCATATTCGGCGCGTTTGGAGCGATAGTCGTCAGCTTTGGTAGAGGGGCTAACGACTTCGACAATTAGAATCGGCGGCGGCTCGTTGAGATTAATCACAGCTTCGCGATCGCTCATCGATTCCCATTGAGCAACAGTTAAAACGGTGACATCAGGACTGCGAGAGGTATCCCAACTTCGGCCACGTGGAGAGCGGACACCGACAATCATTTGCTTGGAAGTCCAAGAAAGTTCGCGGCGTTTGATCTGGTCACGAAACTGGTCATTTAGAAATTCGGCGATGCCGCCATGTTTGCCAGTTCCCAGGCTCATAGGTACAAGTTCTCCATACCTATCTTGCATGCTGGCGCAAGATAGGTAATGGGTATTATCGAGTGGGAGAAGAGGCGATTGATCGGCGATCGCCTCATGCCCCCTCCCCTGACTGGTACCTAGACATCGACAAATGCAAAGAGCGCGATCGCGTAATTCCTGCCAAGCGAGGCTCAGGCAAGGCTAGTTAGCCAAAGACTTGGATGCAGAAATCGACAACCCCTAGCGACTAGTCAAGCCTGGTCAAAATTTTGGTCAGCTCTCACCCAGTACAATCTTTTGATAGACCTGGGCAGATTGGTCATCGCGGAGCCATCGTGAATAGGTGCGCGTATGTACTACCTCAGAATGCCCTGCCATCCTAGCGGCGACCGCAATCGGTACGCCGAAGACAACGGAATTGCGAACGCACAGGCGTGACGCAGATCGTAAGCGCCCCAGGGCAAGCCCATCCGGCGAAAATATTTGACCAACCCGCTGGCCGTACTCACGATGCGTACGGCCTTTTACTGCGCAAACTCAAAACCGGATGGTGTGGCAAAGATGCCTAGGGATAGAGTCTGCTGGTAGTGGCGATCATGCTTACTGTTTGGCTTAGGTGGTAGGGTGCCTCGCAGGGAAAGTCGATTGCCTCTTTGCCAAATCTGGAAGCCAGTGTTGGAAGTTTTAAGGCGATGGTTTACGCTATCGAGATCGTAAGCAGGCTGTCGTCCCATTCAGCTAAAAACGCGCTAATTTATCTGATATTAACAATGAAATCCAACGAGATTGCAAGCAATTCAGTGATATCAAAAAGGGTTTCAGCCTTTAGAAATAATGGCTGAAACCCTTGAAAACATTGATGGGCAGTCCCAGACTCGAACTGAGGACATCCTGCTTGTAAGGCAGGCGCTCTACCAACTGAGCTAACCGCCCGATTGCACTTTTTTGAGCACAGCTACTAATAATAGCAGAACCAGATGAGGATTTGGGATACCTCAATTTATTTTCCTTAAATTTGAGTTAGATAGTAGTCAAACCGCTGATGCAGCTGGGCGATCGCCAAATCTTGCGTCCAATATTCCACTAGAGCGTGACCCCAAGCCCAGGCGGTGCGATCGGGTGAGGCAGGGTTTTCGAGCAGCAACGGCCAGAGCGATCGCCAATCGACGGCCAGCGGGTTGGTTTCGGTGGGCTGGAGCAGGGCGTGCAGGTCGTAGGCCATTTGCAGTTTGCCGATCACGAGCGGCAGTTGCTCAACTGGGATTTGTTGGGCTAAGACGTAGGCGAGGGCGGGAGACCCGGTCGAAAGGGTCGAGAGAAATTGCAGGATCGGGCTTTTGACCAGGGCGGTTAGTCCTTGGGTGGTGGTCATTTGAAAGGTGTAGTGATCGATGATGTTGGCGGCGGCTAGGGTGCGGCTGTCGAGGTCGCGCAGAAACCGGGCGAGGCGTAGCTGCTTGGCGGGGGCGATCGCCTCCAACAGCGACATGGACAACACATCAATGCCCCAAGGTTGCCGTCCGGTTTTGGGGGCTGCGGTCACCACGGGGAGGACGCGATCGCAAAACTCTCCCAAGAGCTGGGCACGGTATTGCGTCGCGTCGCGGATGGCGATTTCTTTGGCACCAGTGCCCCATTGCCAGTCGTAGGGCGGCTGCCATTCACGGATGGGGCGCAGCCGATCGACTTGGGTGACGAGGACAATCACGGGCAAATCGGCAACGTCGGCCTTGAGGTCGCTGAGGAAATCGGCATCCATTTGCAGCGCTGGATCGAGGGCTGGGGTCACCAGTAACAGCAGATCGGCCTGGGTCGCATAATCGAGCACCTGAGCGCGAAAGTCGGCGCGGCTGATCTGCTCATAGCCCGGTGTATCCCAAAGCGTCAGGCTTTCCCCCGTGGGAGTTTGCCAATGGAAGTCTTGCACCTGATCGGTGCTGGGCAGCAGATCGACCGTGGCCAGCTCAGACTGAAATAGGGTGTTAATCAGGCTGCTTTTGCCGCCGCCCGTGCGCCCCACTAGCAAAATGCTGACGGGCTGCTGGGCGATCGCCGCCGCTGGTTGAACCTGGGTAAGAATGTCGCGCAGGGTTTGGGTTTTGGCGGTGGGTAGGGTGGG
>CASBQJ010000450.1 GCA_949127705.1 Synechococcales cyanobacterium PMM_0085 | reverse complement strand
GGCAAACCCAACTGCTTGCGCGCCGTCGATAGCACATAAGACACGCTATTTTTGCTAGCAGAGGCAATGACCTTGCCCGCTTCGACGGGGACTTGATCGCTGCTGGGCTTTCCCATATCATTCACCCAGCCCCGGACGGTTTTTCCGGCTCCGATCGATTGGGTCCAGAACCAGTCAAACCCGACTAAGCCCAAGCAAAACGTCAGCCACAGGAGGCTACCCGTTTCTCGGATAATTTTCCAGGTTATATCCAGGGTCTGCGTATAGGTGGTCGTGGTCGTGGGATCGGTTAAGAGTCCCCAGACTTTAGTGGCTTGATTAGAAAGTTGTTTGCTCATAACGTCTCGTGGGGCGCGATCGCATTAGATCATGTCTACAGTAACAATCAAGCTGATCGGTTGCCTAGATTTTTGCCTAGATTTGAAGGGTAATCCTGGTTGATTACTCGCTCTGTAATTCAGCACCGATCTAACAACGGCTATTGCTTACTAATTACCACATCAAACTTCTAGCCGCCATCTTCATGGTGATAGATCATGTTGGGTATATTTTTTTTCAGGGACTAACGCCACTTTATTTAATGGGCAGGCTCAGCTTCCCGCTGTTTGTTTGGCTACTGGTGCAAGGCGAGCAGCATACGCGCAATTTTCAGCGCTATGCGCTGCGGTTGTTGGGGTTGGCGATCGCCTCCCAGCCGATTTATCAATTGGCCTTTGATGCCCAGGATTTGAATGTGCTGTTTACCCTGCTCACCGGGCTAGGCTGTCTACGGTTAGGACGGTTACGGCCGGCTTTTCAGGGACTCGTTTGGTTAGGCGGGGCGGGTTTAGCCGAATTTGGCCAGTTTAACTATGGCGGCTACGGCATTGCGATGATCGCGCTGGTGGGTCACTACAAACCTACGCTCCTCTGGTGGGCAGTGTGGATCGCATGGAGTGGCTGCACGGTGCTCTGGTGGCCCGACGGGTGGCAGGCGCTAGCTGGAATCGCCGCGATCGCCTTCCCCTTGGCGAATCAGCAGCGAGGCCCTAAAGGCCGCTGGTTTTACCTATTTTACCCGCTACATATTTTGATTATTTGGTTGGGGCATCAGATGGCGATCGCTGAGTAACCAGCCCGCAGGACTAGACAGGCAAATCTCCTTCAGGCAAACCTTCCCTACGGCTTCAACCCTTCTAGATTCGGGCGCACCCGTATTCGCAAGGCAATAGTCGTAATATTGTCGTGACCATTATGCTGATTTGCCAAATCAATCAGCTGATTCACACCATATTCAAGCGTCGTTTGAAAGCTCATCAGTGGCTCTAGGTGCGTTTGAGCATATGTTTCTAATAGATTGTTATCGGTCAAGCCGTCAGAGCACAGCAGCAGCAGCATATCTTCGTTTAGCTCTAGCCCCTGCACATCTGGATTGACGAACTGTTGATCGCGCGGGCCTAGTGCTTGAGTCAGTTGGTAGGCGTCGGGGCGCGCATAGGCAATGACTTCTTCTACTCCTCGCTGCATTTCACGCTGTCCTACTTCATGGTCAGTGGTGATTTGTTCTAGCCCCCGACGGCGGCTATAGCGATATAGACGACTATCCCCGACATGGGCGATCGCCACATGGGTATCTTGCAGCAGCACCACCACCACAGTCGTTCCCATCCGCCCGCTACCCGAACTAGCGCTTTGCTGATTCAGATCATAAATTGCTTTATTAGCCAGCGAGATCCCGGTTCGAATCGTCTCTTCTGACGGTAATTGAGTTGTCCAATTGGCCTGAAAAAACTTCCGCAGGGTATCCGTTGCAAGTTCACTGGCAACTTCTCCGCCTGCATGCCCGCCCATGCCATCGCACAACACATACAGTCCACGCACTTGGAGGGTTTTAGCAGAGAGGCTCTCTAACCGTTTTACATCGGTTTGAATGCTGAAATAATCTTCGTTGTGATCGCGCTGCCGCCCAATATCACTGCGCCCCGCATCTTCAATGCTAATCAGCTTCATCGGCAGTACAACAGTAGGCGTGTCATCATTCTCCCCCGCCATCTCATCGTCGAGATCGCCCACTTCTAAGAGGTTAGCGCCATCGGTAAGGCTCAGATCTGCTCTAAATGAAGCGAGCCGAGAACTGTCTGTCAAGGGTTCGGTAATGTCTGACGATGTACTCACAGTCGGCAACCAGTCGGGTTCGAGCGCTGTAGGACTAGGGCGAGATTGCAGGTCATTTGCAATGGTGCTCAGGCGGGCTTCTAACTCGTCTACGGTGGCGATCGCCCCTGTTTTTAGGTCGCTACACATTTGCACCAGGGTAGCCAGCACTGCTCGCTCAGGCTGGTGTTGAAATAGCGTTTCCCATACTTCACCTAAATCGGTCAATTGAGGAGAAGGCTCGGCGATGTCTCCATACAGCCGCTGTAGGTATAAAAGCTGGTCTTCGTCAATTTTTAAATTGGATAGCACCAGCAGGCTCTGAGCATAGCCATGGGGCTGCAACACCTCCCACAGCTCGGTCATTTGGTGCAATAAATGCAGAATCTGAAAGGGTTCAACGTCTACTTCTTTCCATAAGTCTGCTAACGGTAAAAAGTCAGACCGATCTTCTAATAACACGACCGCTTGGCCGTTTTGCTCCCAGGCGTCATGCATATGCGGCAGCGAGGGATACAGCTGAGACTGCAACTCTAGGTAGGTGCGGGCGATCGCCGGAATGGACAATTTTTCTGCGGTTTGCTCAACTACCAGTTCGCCCAACTGCGCCTTGCTGATATCGGGCACCTCTAAGCCCTGGCTGTAGAGCATCTCTAGTGGAGAAAGCCGCAGGGGCTGGCAATCTAGCACCCGCACATCGGCCTCCATTGGGAACGCTGCCATGTCAGGCAATGGCTCCAATAGCCGATAGCGCCCTTCCGTTCCTAGGTATTTTGTTGCGGCTGGGGTTTCGTCTAGGGTCGCGGCTGGCGTCTCAGCCATCGCCTCACGTTTCGCTGATGTGGCATCCTCCTGCCCATTGACCTGCTCGCCCTGCTCGCTCCGCGACAAAACAGGCGCTACAGAAATTAGCACAGCTCGCCAGATCATACCTGCTGTTGCATTGCACTTGGGGCAATGCTCAAGCTCAAGCTCAAAGGCAATAGCAGCCCCACAAGCCGGACAGGTGGCTTCCGTCAGCGATGTGCCACACTGCTGACAAAACTTGTTGCTATCGGGATTTTCAAACTGACACTGAGGACAAACAAGCATGTTGGGACTTCCTTCACTCCCGTCACAGGTGCCAGCCCTTATGAAAGGCGTACAAAACGGTTTGACTAAAAGAGTACACGATAAAACGGAAGCCTAACAGGGTCTTCTCTATCTAGCGTAACTAGATCAGTCGATAGTTAGCCACCTGTAAAATACTCAAAACTCTACAGGCTGATCAACAGGCTGCAAATTTACCTCAAAGACGGCGGCGAACGCGGCGGCGACCCGCTGACTCAGGGCTGCTACGGTGATATCGGCGGCGGCGGGCAGCAACTGTGCCAAGCTGCCAACCGGTCGATCGGCAATGCCACAGGGAACAATCGCTTGAAACCCTTGCAGGTCAGGGCATACATTTAAGGAAAAGCCGTGCATCGTAATCCAGC
>CASBQJ010000449.1 GCA_949127705.1 Synechococcales cyanobacterium PMM_0085 | reverse complement strand
GTCCATGTTGAGCGCTGTAGTTTTAGCCCTCACCCCCAGCCCCTCTCCCAAAGGGCTACCGTGTACACACAAGTCCTCTGATGTAGGCTCACTTGCGTTTGATCCCCCCAACCCCCCTTGAAAAAGGGGGGAACCGGACTCAAAGTCCCCCTTTTTAAGGGGGATTAGGGGGATCTCTCAGCACATTGAGACTTTGTCCGAGATGTGTGTACACCGTAGCCCTCTGGGAGAGGGCTTAAAGCGTTCGGCCTCTATGAAAAGGGTGATGGGAAACTCTGGGTTTCAAGTTAGACGAGGTTTGGAAACAAAAGTTTGGTAGATCTTCGCATTGAATTTAGCGTGTGATGAAGCTGTTCAGTTTGGAGTCAGTATTACGCAAACCAGCCCCTCGTAAAGTGCAGCAAATTTACGTACGTCATATTTTCTGCTTGTCAGTACACTAATCTGTATCAGGTGAATCTACTGTCTGCCTTCTCTAAGCCCTACTTAAGCCCCATGGATACCTACTTCAAATTTACAGGCGCAATCGCGATCGCGATCGCCATCCACTTGACTAGTTCTCTTCCTGCCTCAGGCACCGTAGTTCTCTCTAGCCGCCCTGCGTTACCCCTAGATTTAGGCGTTCAGCGGGTAGATGTGAGTGGGACGAGTAAACCTGCTGAACCTTCGATGGTTCCCAAAGCTAAGGCTTCATCATCTTATGAGCCACCGGTTGAGGGAGGGCCACAGACGTCCCAAGGTTCGGGGACTCGCTAATGTTCGGGAGTGGGCACTGATTTAGTGGGCAGCGATCTGCGCCAAGTCTGCTGTTCGACCAACGTATGAACCTGCCAGTCTAAGTCTGGCTGGGGATGGTCTAAACGATGGTGCCCACCCCGGCTTTCGGTGCGATAAGCAGCACTTTTGAGAATGAGATACGCCACATCCAGCAAGTTGCGGGTTTCGCCCCAGGTGCGCAGCTGCTGGGGGGGCAATGGCAGCTGAACGACATGACGAGGTGCCAAGTTGGCTAAATAGTGGGTGAAGGGTAGCGCTTGAAAGTCTTGTCGCCAGCGGCTGATCCGGGCGATCGCATCCTCCAATACGGCTTGTTCTCGACAGATTCCAGCGCTTTGCCAAACTAATCGAGGCAGCTCTTGACGAATGGAGTCAACGCACTCCCACTGAGTTTGCCAATTTGCCAACGGTTGTGCGGGCATCGGGTCAAGGGGCTGGTCGGGGGTCTGAAGCGTAGATTTGTCGTGGACAGCCGCAGTGGGTAGGGTGATATGCCGCAGCTGAGCGCCATACACAATGCACTCTAACAGTGAATTACTGGCCAAACGATTTGCCCCATGCACCCCAGTGCTGGCATTCTCACCGACCGCATAGAGTCCGGCAATCGAGGTTTGACTAGTTGCATCTGTCAAAATTCCACCCATCCAATAGTGAGCCGCTGGAGCGACCGGAACTGGCTCGTGGAATGCGTCTACGCCCCACTGCTGACACACCTGAACAATATTGGGGAAGCGCCGCTGAATGGTTTCGGCAGGGATGCTGCGGAGGTCTAGCCAAACATGGGCATGGGCTGGATCAGCATTAGTTTTTTGCAGATGGCTAAAAATGGCTCGACTGACCACATCACGGGGAGCCAGTTCGCCATCGGGATGGTAGTCAAAGGCAAATCGTCGTCCTTCTGCATCGATCAACTGTGCCCCTTCTCCCCGCACCGCTTCACTGACCAAAAATCGAGGTGCCCCCGCTTTGGTGAGCGCCGTCGGATGAAACTGCACAAACTCTAGATCGCGTAAAACGGCTCCGGCACGCCACGCCATCGCCACGCCATCGCCCGTGCTGAGGGAAGGATTGGTGGTTTGGGCAAACACCTGCCCGCCACCGCCCGTGGCCAACACAACCGCTTCAGCTTGCAGCCAATGCAGCACACCCTCATATAAACAGGAAACGCCCTGACACACCTGACGGCTGGGATCCAGCCACAGATCTACGGCAAACGCCTGCTGAATCACTTGAATATTTTTGCGGCTCAGCACGTGATCCGTCAGGGTAGAGACGACAGCGCGACCCGTGGTGTCAGCCGCATGCAGCACCCGTCGGCGAGAGTGCGCCGCTTCGAGCGTGAGCGCCAGATCGCTGCCATGGCGATCAAAGCCAACCCCCATTTCAACTAGGCTACGGATGCACTCTGGCGCTTGTTCTACCAACAGGGTGACCGCATCGCGATCGCATAATCCTGCCCCTGCCCGCAGCGTATCTTCAATGTGGAGCGTAGAAGAATCGTCTGGGGCAACGACCGCCGCAATGCCACCCTGCGCCCAATCACTGGCCGAACTAGACAGCGACTCTTTAGTCAGTAGACCTACCCGCAGGTGTTCGGGTAAACAAAGTGCGGCATATAACCCGGCTGCACCTGCACCCACCACCAATACATCAAATGGCAGATCAAATGGACGACGTAGCTCTAAGTTGGGCACACGCAAACAATAGAGGGGATGAAGAGAGAGGGGGTGAAGCGCCAATGAGCAAGCATGTCTTGATACAGTTAGGACGTGAGAACCAGGTTCCCACGCCCCCACTTAACCTCAGAGATGATTGTAACGGGTGGCCATTAGCAGGCTTTGCAGGCTAGAACCACCCTCTAGTAGTCTGAGGCGTAAATCTGCCTACCAGTCGTAGTGCAGGCTTCCAGCCTGCGCGGGCAAGATGCCCGCCCTACAGTAGCTAAACTTGCGCCGTCTTCTACTAGAATTATTTCAATAGCCTCTCAGGTCGAACGCCGACACGGCTATCGATAGATTCCATTATTAAAGCGATCGCCGCCTTCTACCAGAGCATCGGTTGGATCACTGACGGTGAACTTATCAAAATTGGCTTGGAGAATGTCTTTCTGACTATCCGTTAGATCAGGCATGTCCAATACATCTTCAATTTTTTCAAAGGGCGCATACTTCAGCACCATCCGAGCCAGCGTTGGGTACATGCCTGGATACTGAAGAAATGCCCGAACATTGGTATTATTCAAATCAATTTTTTTCCCAAACTCTGTTCCCATCTTGTCATCCACAAGGTTACGGAACTCCTCTGCTAAAAGAGGCGATGAATTCAGAGTCAGGCTGTTGAAATTGACGGCGATCGCAGATTGAGGCAATCCGATCCATCCCCAGCAGCCGATCAATAGACCCAAAACCACAAATACGCCAACCAGTCGCTTCATCGGTTGAATCCCTTCCACTTCTCTAAATCTTAATCAGTTCAAATGAGAACGTATTAACGGCTCTCAACACAGCTTTCATACTCTAGAGCCTACCACTTTGCGGCAACCTTCTGAGCGGAAAAAAGTCAAAGGCAACTGAATCAAGCTCAAGCAAACCGCTAGAACGGCTCAAAGCCGCACAGGCAAACGCGCGCGCTTCCCTCCACCCTCAGCCCCCAGGCGTCATTCTTTGGGGCTACTCATCTGCAAAAATGTGTCTAAGTCCGTAAACGACCCGGCATACGTAATCGTTGGCATGTCATACCCCTTCAAGCTCACGGTATGTTGCTTAAACAAATTGGAATTGGCCAACGAAGACGCCAAATATTGATAGGTGGTTTCTCCTAGCGCTACGTCCATGCCAATTTGCTTGGTTGAAGACTCTAGCCGAAACGCCGCATTGACCGTATCACCCAGCGCCGTGTAGTCAGGGCGATCGCCTGTGCCCGTGTTGCCCACCATGGCATAGCCTGTGTTTAACCCTGCCCCCACCCGCAGCGGAAAGGGCAGCGGATAGCGTTCATGCAGCTTACTGGTCATTTTATGCAGGGCGCTGAGCGCTTGGGCAATGCGGATCATTTCCTCAGGGCTAATGCCCTGTGCCCCGTGAATCCAAACCGCCATGATGGCATCGCCAATATATTTATCTACCCAGCTGCCATATTCACGGATGATATCTCCGGCACAGCGAAACCAGGTGCCGATCACCTCCGATAGAATCTTTTCGTCTAGCTGGCGAGTCATGACCGTAAAGTCGCGGATATCGACCACCAGCACAGAAATCAGTCGGCGCACGTGCAGCGTCGCGGTTGCAGTAAATTCTTGAGAATCAATCCCTAGGGACGCATCGCTCATCGGCGAGAGATCTGGAGAATAGAACTCTAGTTCAGTTTGGCCAAAGGTGAGGCGATCGCCATTGTGAAGGGTAACGGGTACGCTGACCCGCCTCGCATTGACAAACGAGCCATTCCGGCTGCCCAAATCGATCAGGTAAAATTCTCCCGTCTCCATTCGCTGTAACATAGCGTGGTTACGGGAGATCCAGCGATCAGGCAGCACAAAATTGTTATCGTCTCCCCGCCCAATGGTCCAACAATTATTGTTGGTCAGAGAGAGATAGCGATTACCTGACTCGGTTCGAAGTATCAGATGGGGAACGGGTTGTGCAGTCACTGCAAGCTAAGAAACCGCGAATTCTTTCCCTTAAATCATGCATCCTGATGTCGCTAAAACACACCTAGTGTGGAGCTTTGAAAACTGGATCACCCGAAGGGTTCGCAATTTAACCACTCTTGGACTAGCCGCAGCCCCCGCTCAAGCACCCCTCTGGCATAGCCATCTGGCTTCTTGAGCATGGGCTGATTGAAGTTAGGATCCAGTCACACACTAGATGGTGCCGTCGAAAAGACGCTAAAGACCGCTCTCTTCAGAAAACCACACTACTAGAGTAGCCCTAAACCAGCTCAAACTAATCAAATCATAGCCTCACTCAGGCCAAGCTGGCAGCTAACCAAAAGAGACCATCTACCAAAATAGTGCTCAAAACCGCTCCACTAAAGGCCCACCAGTGGAGTTGACGCGATCGCAACGGTAAACATCCGATGCCTGAAAGCGCGATGATTAGCACCGTAGCAGCTTCCATGCCCCAAGGGGTATACATCTGGGTTAGGGCTGCATGGAACACAGCACCCACCTGTGTTGGATCGTGCTGAATCACCTGGATCAACTGCCGCCAATGTGGAATTAAGTTAACCAAATAAAAATATAGGTCGGTCAGAGCTGTGCCCAGCAGGGAACCTAAATAAAACCAATCTCCTACCTTTTCTCTAGTCCGCCCCAGATTGAATAAAACAAATGGTAGCCCTACCGCTTCAACGGGTAAGTGGAAATAGGGTTCCCAGCGGAGCCAGCCCCAGTAGACCGAACCCGCTAACCAAGTCCAGGTGAAGCCAACTAATAAGTCACCCCATACACCCCGAGTGGGATGAGCCCGCAGCCAGCGCCCTAAAGCGAACAAAACGGGTGTCAGCAGCAAACTGACCCAAGGATAGAGCTGCACCAGGGGAGCCTGGATAAAGACCGGCACCGAGATCAAAACCACCGAGGCCACAAACACCATCCACAGCTTGGGAGTCGAAGTGGAACCGGGAGCTGGAGCCAAGACAATCGGGTCTGATGCCGCCGGATTAACAGCTGGCTCCAAAATATAAGGAGAATGGGTAG
>CASBQJ010000448.1 GCA_949127705.1 Synechococcales cyanobacterium PMM_0085 | reverse complement strand
GTCAAAGCACTAATTCAGGGGTAGCAGTACGCAATACCCAGGTAAGAGTAAGTGAGGCGTACTAAGCACGCCTCACTAATCGAGCAGTATTTCTACAAAACTTGGAACATTTCAAGCCATAGAGAACTAGGGCTGAGCTTCTCGTTCTAGCAGTTGCTGGATGCTCAACCCTACAGTAGTACCCGTAAAACGAGTGCCATAGGAGTTATCGTCCATGTGCTGCCGTGCCAACGTGTAGGCTTGAGCGGGCAACCGCACATAGCCTGTTTCATCAACCAACTGAGGGTTGCTGAGGTAGAACGACACAAACTGGCGCACTTCAGGGCGCTGAGCTGCCCGCTCGCTCACATAAATAAACAGAGGACGAGATAGAGGCACATAGGTATTGGTCTCAACGGCTGCCCGACTAGGAGCCACTGGCCCACCGCCCTTTTCCCCATCTACAGCCACTGCGTTTAGCCGACCTCGGTTCTCCTCGTAGTAAGCAAACCCAAAGTAGCCCAGAGCGTACTGGTCTTGTGAAACACCCTGCACCAAGACATTATCGTCTTCGCTAGAGTTAAAGTCAGTACGGCTGTCGCCCGCCTTACCGTTAATCGCTTCTGTAAAGTAATCAAAGGTACCAGAATCAGTTCCAGGACCATAAAGCGTAATGGGCTGGTTAGGGAAGGTAGAACGAACCTGGTTCCATCGAGTGATAGTACCCTGAGCGGCTGGCTCCCACAGTTTCTTCAGTTCCGAAACCGTGATGCTGCTGAGCCAAGTGTTACGGCGGTTGACCACGATGGTTAGTGCATCGTAGGCAATGGGCAGCTCAATGTACTTGATGCCAGCTGCCTTACACTTATCGATTTCTGCCTGCTTGATCGGCCGAGATGCGTTCGAAATATCAGTTTCTCCGGCACAAAACTTGCTAAACCCACCGCCTGTTCCAGAAATACCAACGGTGACGTTAACGCCAGTATTCCGGCTGCCGAATTCCTCTGCCATGGCTTCGGTGATGGGATACACCGTGCTAGAGCCATCAATCTTGATTTCGCGCGGCGTTTGAGACATGACGGCTGTGACCGATACGCCGACTGTGGTTACAGCAGCAGCGATCGCCCCCACAACTTTGACGAAGCGACTCAACTTAACTTCATGTGCCACCATACAATTCGCTCCAAAGCGTTAAGAGAACACGGTTTTATCCCTTGTAAACATAGCGGGTCAGGTTTAAGGATTGATAATCTTAAGAGAGGAAAAACGTTAAGGGATCGTAATGCTTCGGTTAACGTAATTGTGAATCGCCACTGAGCCACCCCAAACCTAACAGGGAGCTGAGTGTGTCTAAAGATACTCAGTAAGTAAATAGAAAAACACTTTAGAACAACTGATCAAAGGAGTTAATCTGCTCCCAGAATATGCGGTTAAAAACCAAAAATTAGCCTATTGCTATCATTTTTCTACTAAAGCCTCACTAGATTTACCTATATTGCGATCGCGTTCATCAGTATATTTCCGGTGATAGATACGTGAAATAATGACTTATGAAATAAAACCGTAGAACATTCCCGGCCAGAGTTGTTTGAGCCTGTTAATCATGCCTGCCGCCTGGGTACTCTATAGTCAGTTCTCTCGTATCTTAGGCATAAAATATTGCTCTATTTTTTCAGATTTCCTTCAAGTTCTAGGCCAAAAAAATGAACTTGGAGCTAGCATTTTTATCAGAAAAATTGGCAAATGAATGCTAGTTTCCCATTCTATGAATCGTCCTTCTAGGTAGCCTAGGCACACTTAAGTATCGACAATTTTCACACGGCTCCCAAGCTTTAAGGCCACGGTATTAGGAGCTTAGAAGCTAAATCAACAGCAGTCATCTTGTAGTATTTCGACTCACGAATAGCTGCAAGACTAGATTTTTATGCGTTTAGGTATCTAATCTTACACTGATTTAAAGCATCGCTCAAACCATTGATTAACGATTAGAAAATATAACTCTAGAAAACAATCTTTTATTAGGCTTTCGTTGCCCACACTTAATTCTTAAATAGGAGCTAATTCAACCATGGCATCAATCAACGGCAATCGCAAGAAAAACAAGCTCAGAGGCAGCAAAAAGAAGGACGTCTTAGTTGGATTAGGCGGCAACGATATATTGTTGGGTTTAGGGGGAGTAGATCTGCTAAACGGTGGCGAGGGCGCAGACTTGCTGAATGGGGGCAGCGGCAGAGATACCATGATTGGCGGTCAGGGTAACGATACATACGTAGTCGATAACGCTAGGGATGTAGTGACTGAACTGGGTGAGCAGGGTATCGATACCGTGCAGGCATCTGTCAGTTTTACGCTAGGCAATAACCTAGAAAACTTGACGCTGACAGGGAGCAGCGCCATCAATGCAACTGGCAATGCCCTTGACAACCTGTTAATAGGCAACCTAGGGAACAACACCCTGACTGGCGGCGACGGCAACGACAGCCTCAGCGGGCTAGATGGCAACGACACGCTTCAGGGTGATGGTGGAGCAGATTTGCTCCAGGGGGGGGCTGGGAATGACAGCTTAAATGGCGGTACTGGCAACGACACGATGGCCGGAGGGTTCGGCGACGATGCCTATACCGTAGACAGCAGTGGTGATGTGGTTGTTGAAAATGCCAATGAAGGTCTCGACACCGTAACCACTACGGCGTCTTACACCTTGGGAAATCAGCTCGAAGTTCTCATTTTGGGTGGTACAGGTGCCATCAACGGCACGGGTAACGACAGCAACAACACCCTTATTGGCAATGACGGGAACAACACTCTCAGCGGCGGCGCAGGCGACGACACCCTCGGAGGAAATAGCGGTAACGATAGTCTCAACGGCGGAGACGGCAACGATGTCATGGATGGCGGCGCGGGCAATGACACCATGACGGGTGGTGCTGGCAACGATACCTATGTCGTAGACGCCGCCTTAGACAGCATCATCGAAGCCGTTGATGGGGGGATTGACACCGTTAATGCCAGTGTTTCCTACACCTTGAGCAGCAACTTAGAAAATTTAGTGCTGCTCGGGGGTGCCAACCTCAAGGGTACAGGAAACAGTAGCAGTAACAGCATTACGGGCAATAACGGCAACAATGAATTAGACGCTGGCGCTGGTAGTGACTACCTTGACGGCGGCATTGGTCGAGACACGATGAGCGGCGGCGGCGGCAACGACACGTTTGTTGTAGACAACTTAGGCGACGTCGTTGTAGAGAATTTTAACGATGGTACGGACACCGTTTTCTCCACATTAATTAGCTATACACTGGCCGCCAATGTAGAAAATCTCACCCTGATCGGGACTGGCAACAGCGGCGGCACCGGGAACGTTCTCGACAACACCATTGTGGGTAACGATGGCAATAATACGCTGTCTGGGGGAGCAGGTAACGATGTCATCGTGGGCGGTGCGGGGAATGACAGCTTAGCAGGCGGCACCGGGGTGGATACGCTGGTGGGCGGCACGGGCAATGATACCTATGTGCTTGACGATGTCGCAGATGTGATTGCAGAAGATGGCATTGGCGATATTGACTCAGTTGTGTCTAACGCCAGCTATACGCTGGGTGCCAATCTGGAGAATTTAACGTTAGGGGGTACAGCAGATTTAACTGGATCTGGTAACGCTCTAAACAACAGCATCACGGGGAATAGTGGCAATAACATTTTAGATGGGGGTAGCGGGATAGACACCCTCAGTGGCGGTGCAGGCAATGATACCTATCTAATTGACAACAGCTCTGACCTGATGATTGAGCAGCTCAATGCAGGGGTAGATGAGGCGATCGCGTCCACTTCGATCAATCTGGCTCTCAACGGCAATAACGTTGAAAACTTGACCCTAACTGGCACAGACAGCATTAACGGCACGGGCAACGCCCTAGCCAATATCATTACGGGCAATAGCGGCAACAATACGCTCAACGGGGGTGCAGGCAATGACACCCTAAATGGAGGAGCAGGTGCCGACAACCTGATTGGCGGCAGCGGCGATGACAGCTATCTGTTCGACAACGTAAACGATGCGGCAGTTGAGTCTTTTGGAGAAGGTGCAGACACCGTTACAGTCATCACTACAGCCACCAGCGGCACCTTCACCATTGGCGCAAACGTTGAAACATTGGTATTGACTGGCATCGCGAATATTAACGGTACTGGCAATGAGCTTAATAACAGTATTACCGGCAACAGTGGCAATAATATTCTGAATGCAGGAGATGGCAACGATACGCTCAAGGGTGGATTGGGTAACGACACGTTATATGGCGGTGCTGGAAATGATGTGCTGGATGGAGAAATTGGCAATGACGTCATGGCTGGTGGTACGGGCGACGACACGTACATAGTGGGAGTGGGAGACACCATTGTTGAAAATGCAAATGAAGGCATTGATACAGTCTTTACGAATACTACATTTGCACTAACTTCTAACTTTGAGAATTTAACTCTGGTATCGGGAGCAGGAAATATTGATGGGATAGGCAACAACACGGCCAACACCATCATTGGGAATGAAGGCAACAACCTACTGAATGGGGGACTAGGTAACGATACACTCCAAGGGGGAGCAGGCAACGATACCTATGTCATAGACAATGCCAGTGATGTCATCGTTGAAAGCCTGAATGAAGGCATTGATCTAGTGAGTTCCAGCGCAGCAGACTACACCCTAGGCAGCAATCTAGAAAACCTAGTTTTGACAGTGGGAGGGATCAACGGCACGGGCAACACCCTCAACAATACGATTACAGGAAATGCTAGTAACAACGCGCTGGCTGGCGCGGCGGGTGATGACACCTTGGATGCCGGAGAGGGTAACGATCGCCTCGATGGGGGAATTGGAGTCGATGTGCTGCTGGGCGGTGCAGGTAACGACACCTATGTGCTAGCCGATCTGGCCGATAGCATCACAGACACCAGCGGCACCGACACGATTGAAGCCAGCGTCAACTTCACGTTAGATTTACCTGCCTACACCGCCATTGAGAACCTGACCCTCACGGGCAGCGCTGTTTCGGGTACGGGGAGCGCGATCGCCAACATCATTACGGGGAGCGCGATCGCCAACCTGCTAGATGGCGGATTGGGAGCTGATACCCTCATTGGCGGTGACGGCAACGACACCTACCGGATCGACAACATTGGGGATGTGGTGATCGAAACTAGTGTCACTGGCGGCACCGACACCGTACTGTCCAGCATCACCACAACGCTGGGAGCCAATGTCGAAAACCTGACTCTAGAGGGCATTGCCAATCTCAATGGCACGGGCAATGAACTAAACAACGCCATTACCGGGAATGCGGGTAACAATACCCTGTTTGGTTTAGGTGGTAACGATATTTTAGATGGGGGTGACGGAGCCGATTCTTTAACAGGTGGAACGGGCATTGACACGCTGCGAGGGGGTAACGGCGACGACACTTACGTCGTCGAGGACAGTGCTGATGTGATTACCGAAAGCAGTGCCACGGGCGGCACTGACACGGTGCAGGCTAGCGTCAACTATATCCTCTCGGCCAATTTAGAAACGCTGCTGTTAACAGGTACAGCCGTCAGCGGTACGGGCAATGCCACCGCCAACACCATTACTGGCAATGCCGCTAACAACACCCTGTTTGGGCTAGCGGGCAATGACCTGATAGATGGGCAAGATGGCGCAGACTTACTCAATGGCGGCACTGGCGCAGATACGCTGATCGGCGGCAATGGTAACGATACGTTTGTCGTAGACGATGCCGGAGATGTGGTCACTGAGTCCAGCGTCGCGGGCGGTATTGACCTGGTTGAATCTGGCGTCGATTTTGATCTCAGCTTGGTCGGACGCGAAAACCTAGAAAACCTAACGCTAACCGGGACAGCCATCGTCGGCACCGGGAATGCGATCGCCAACACAATCTTGGGCAACACTGGCGACAACACACTAGCAGGCGGCGGCGGTAACGATCGCCTGGAAGGCGGAAGTGGGAGCGATCGGCTCGATGGCGGTAGCGGCAACGACACCATGCTGGGCGGCACCGGGAACGATACCTACAGGGTGGGCGAGATCGGAGATGTAATCACCGAAGCTATCAGCGCTGGCATCGACTTGGTAGAGTCCACAATCAGCTACACCCTCGGCGACAATCTCGAACACCTGACTCTGCTAGGAACAGCCGCTAACGGGACGGGCAATACGCTCGACAACACCATCTTAGGCAACGCTGCCGCCAACGTTCTGAGCGGCGACAGCGGCAACGATATTCTAGATGGAGCCGCAGGGGCAGATCGCCTCGACGGTGGTGCCGGTAGCGATACGATGACGGGCGGCGATGGTAACGATACCTTTGTGGTCGATCAAAGCGGCGATATCGTGATTGAAAATAGCATTACGGGGGGTATCGATAGCGTTGAGTCGGCAATCAGTCTTACCCTCGGCAACAATGTCGAAACCCTCACCCTGACAGGCACAGCCCTGAGCGGTACAGGCAATGACCTCGACAACACCATCAGCGGTAACGGCAGCGACAACACCCTGTTTGGCTTGGCGGGTGCCGACATTCTAGACGGCGGCGCAGGCAACGATCGGCTAGATGGTGGTACGGGCAATGACCAGATGACGGGCGGCAACGGGAATGACACCTACGTCGTTGACAGCCTAGCCGATGGCGTGATGGAAACCAGCGTGACTGGCGGCACCGATACCATTGAAGCCAGCCTGAGCTACACCCTCAACGCTCCAGCCCTAACGCTGGTAGAGCATCTGGTCTTAACAGGCACAGCGCTCAACGGTACAGGTAACGACCTAGCCAACGTGATCACAGGTAATGCTCAGGCCAACATCTTGAGCGGCGGGCTAGGAAATGACACGCTGATTGGCGGCGACGGTGACGACAGCCTAATTGGGGATGAGGACAGCGACACCCTAATCGGCGGCAACGGGAATGACACCTATGTCGTCAATAGCCTCAGCGATACAGTCGTCGAAACGGCGGGAGCCGGACTCGACACCGTTCAAGCCAGCATTGATTTTGACCTGAGCCTGCCAGCTAACAGCAATGTCGAAACCCTAATTTTGACCGGAACCGCCCTCGTCGGCACCGGTAACGCTTTAGACAACACCATTACCGGCAATATCGGCAACAACAGCCTGCGCGGCTTAGACGGCAACGATGTGCTGAACGGCGGCGATGGGGACGATCGCCTCGATGGCGGCAACGGCAGCGACACCATGACGGGCGGCGCAGGTAATGATACCTATGTGGTCAACAGCGCTGGGGATGTAGTCAGCGAATCCAACCCGCTTGATGGCATCGACACCGCAGAATCGAGTGCGATCGCCTTCACTCTGGGCGACAACATTGAAAATCTGCTCCTGATTGCCGGAGCTGGCAACATCAGCGGCAGCGGCAACGCCACTGACAATACCATCACCGGGAATGAAGGCAACAATGCCATTGATGGTAAAGCCGGTAACGACACATTAGTAGGCGGGGGCGGCATCGATACGTTGGTAGGCGGTACGGGTGACGACACCTTCTTCGTCGATAGTGCAGATGATGTGGCGATCGATAACCCCGGCGCAGGCATCGATACCGTGTTCGCCTCAGCCTCATATACGTTGATCCCCGATAGCGAGATTGAATTCTTGGTGCTCGAACCAGGGGCAGGCAACATTAACGGCAGCGGGAATGTCTTCAACAACGACGTTACAGGCAATGAAGCCAATAACCTGCTAGATGGCGGTGAAGGCGCGGACACCTTAGAAGGCGGCATTGGCAACGATACCTATGTCATAGACAATGCCGGGGATGTGGTGCAGGAAACGGTAACCGTTGGCGGTGGCACTGACACCATTCGCTCCACCATTTCCTTTGACCTGAGTACGAGCAACGGCATCAACGTTGAAAACCTGGTGCTGCTAGAAGCGGGTACTGCGCTGACGGCGATCGGCAACACATTGCGCAACTCCATTGTGGGCAATAGCCAGAATAACCTGATCGACGGCGGCACGGGCGACGACACCATGAGCGGTGGGGGCGGCGACGACACCTACGTGGTAGACAATCTCAGCGACTCCATGGTAGAAACGGCTGGCGGCGGCATCGACACCGTTCGCAGCAGCGTCACCTTAACCTTGGGCGCAGAACTAGAAAACCTAGTTTTACAACTAGGTGCAGGAACCATTAACGGCAGCGGCAATAGTGCTGCCAACGTGATCACAGGCAACGACAGTACCAATATCCTCAGCGGATTGGGTGGCGATGATGTCTTAGATGGCGGGCTGGGCGCAGACCAGCTAAACGGCGGGACGGGGAATGATACCTATGTAGTAGACAATGCGGGCGATGTCGTCAACGAAACCCCCGATTCTGCCGATATCGATCTAATTCAGGCTAGCGTTACCTACACGCTGGGCAGCAATCAAGAAAACTTGACCCTTACGGGTGCAGCCCACATCAACGGCACAGGCAATAGTCTCAACAACACCATCCTCGGCAACGACGGCAATAATCGTCTGGATGGTAAAAGTGGCACAGACACCATGACCGGGGGACTGGGGAATGATACCTACGGGGTAGACAACGTTGCAGACACCGTTGTGGAAACCCTCAATCAGGGCATAGATGAGGTGATCTCTACAGTCACTTACACCCTCAGCGACCACCTCGAAAATCTAACGCTGACGGGAGCATCAGGGACTGAAAACCTCAATGCTACGGGCAACGACATCAGCAATACGATTACGGGCAATGCTGGCAATAACACGTTGCTGGGGCTAGGCGGCAATGACTTCCTGATTGGCGGCGGGGGCAATGACCTCTTAGATGGCGGCATCGGCGACGACACAATGCAGGGTGGCATTGGTAACGACACGTACATCGTCAGCAGCAGTGGTGAATCTGTAATCGTTTCTGAAAGCCTCAACGCGGGTGTTGATTTAGTCATTGCCTCTGAGAGCTTTGTCCTAGGTGCCAATTTAGAAAATCTCACCCTGACAGGGGTAACTGGGTTAGAAGCGTTAGACGGTACGGGTAATGCCCTCGACAATACCATCATCGGCAACAGCGGCAACAACCTACTTGACGGCATCACAGGCACAGATTTACTGATTGGTGGGGCTGGAGACGACACCTATGTGGTAGACGGGCCTGAAGACCAGATTGTGGAAAATGCGGGCGGCGGGATTGACACGGTAAGGGCAGCTGGGAACTTTACCCTAAGTGGCAATCTGGAAAAACTAGTTTTAACTGGCACACTTAATACGAATGCTACTGGCAATGCCGATGCTAATCAGATCGAGGGCAACGATGGTGACAATCGCCTGGATGGGCAGCAAGGGGCTGACACGCTGACGGGTGGGCGAGGAGGCGATACCTACTATGTAGACAATATCGGTGATGTGGTGCTGGAGATAGAAGATGCGCTGGGTGGAGTGGATACGGTCGTATCAACAATTGACTTTACCCTGACTCATCCCCTGCGGCTTAACATTGAAAACCTGACGCTAGATGGGGCAGCGAACCTCAACGGGACAGGTAATGCCAAAAACAATATAATCACGGGCAACAGTGGCAAAAACATCCTGGACGGCTTGGATGGCAACGATACGATTGACGGTGGCGGTGAAAACGACACGCTACTGGGCAAAGCTGGCAATGATGTGCTGCTGGGCGACCTGGGCAATGACACCCTAGATGGGGGAGTTGGCAACGACACTCTAACGGGGGGCATAGGAATCGATACGTATGTTTACAACACAGGTGCAGCCTTCGCTACTGTCTCGCCGGGGTTGGATACGATCACCGATTTTGCCGCAGGAGCCGACAAGATTTTGCTCGATCGCACCACTTTCTCCTTCTTAGGCGGCTCAGGTTCGTCATTGACACCAGGCACATTTGCTTCAGTTGCTAACGATGCTGGAGTGGTAGGCAGTTCTGCTGCCATCGTGTTTAGCGTCGGTTCGGGCAGTTTGTTCTACAAATCTAGCGCGGCAGATGCAGGCACCAAGTTTATTAGTTTCTTAAATGCACCGATTGTTGCAGACACTGATTTTATCCTCCAGGATTAGACCGATACTCATACCAATTTAAATAGGCTGAGTGGCAGATGTTTTTGTAGGGGCGGTTCGCGAACCGCCCCTACAGGGGGTAAACTGTCTCACAATCTATTTAAATTGGTATCAGGAATTATGTTGGCGCGATCGCTCTACCTCTCCCTACGTCCATGCCACTGGGATCAGCATCACAAGATTGGTTCGTCTAGTGATCTAGTATGGAGTCACGCGCTGGGAATTAACCTCTCCTGCTCTAGCGTGATCTGCCCATACGCGATCGCCTCCCCTATCTTGATTCCTCATCTCCATGGCTCAATCTCTTCCCACGGCTCCGGCTCAGGCGCGACAAACTCGTCAGCAGTTTGCCAATCCAGAAGATTATCTGTCCTATGAATTGGGCAAGGCAGTACAAGAACTGCCGCCCCTCTATACCCGGATTTTAGCTGGAACGCTTTCAGCTCTGGTATTTGGGGCGATCGCCTGGGCCTACTTCAGCCAGGTCGATGAAGTCGCGGTGGCCAATGGGGAACTGGTGCCCGCTCAGCAGGTGCGTCCCGTACAAGCTTTGCAGGGTGGCACCATCAGCAAGATTTTAGTCAAAGAGGGCGATCGCGTTGAGCAAGGCGATGTGCTGATTCAGCAAGATGCCAGCTTGCCCAAAACCACCGTGGAGCGCCTGGAACAGTCGGCCAAACTGATCCGCCAAGACATTGCCCGGTTAGAAGCCGAACGTACCGGAAAAACCAACGCGGGAACGGCTCTGCAAGATGAACTCCTAGCTGCTCGGCTGAGCGAGTTTGATACCCGTCAAGCAGCGGCTGGCTCAGAAGCCAATCGACAGGCATCGGCGATCGCTGAAGCCCGTGCCCGCTTGGTTCGGCTCCAAGAAAATTTGGTGAATGCCCGCGCCACCCGCGCCACCGCCCAAGAGCGCGAGCGCAGCCTTCGCACCCTGGTCGAACCCGGCAATGGAGCTGTCCCCCGATTCGACTATTTAGAAGCCAAAGATCGGCTCACCCAAGCGCAAGATCAAATTGGATCGCTCACTCAAGACATCCTCGGACAGCAGCAAATTATTCGACAAGCAGAAGCCGCCTATCAGGGTGCCCAACAGGCCACCGATCGCCTCAGCTCTGAACGACAAAGCGATATTTTGGGGCAGCTGAACCAGCGCCGCCAAGACCTGACCACGTTGGAAGGACAATTGGCACAGGCTAGCCAACAGCAAGATCAAGAAGTAATCCGAGCCCCGGTCACAGGAACGATTTACAACGTTCAGGCGACTCTAGCCGAGGGCACTGTTCAACCTGGAGAAGAGCTGCTGTCGATTTTGCCAGAAGGCGATGGTCTGGTCCTAAACGTAAAAATCGTCAACCGCGATATTGGGTTCATCGTGCCGGGGATGCGCGCCAAGGTGAAGCTAGCCACCTTTCCGTACCAAGAATTTGGCATCATCCCTGGTGAAGTGATGCAAATTAGCCCCAACGCCACCCTAGATCGAGAACTAGGATTGGTATTTCCTGCTACCGTCAAGCTTAGCCGTACGGTGGTTCCCGTCTATGGGCAAGACGTAAAGCTAGTGCCTGGAATGGCAGCCAGCGCCGAAGTGGTGACCCGTCAGCGGTCTATCCTCACCTTCTTAGTCGAGCCAATCACTCGACGGTTTGACGAAGCATTCCAAACTCGGTGACCAAGCTGGGGCGATCGCTCTCAATTTACTGTCTCAATTTACTGATAGATGCGTTTGACTGTGCCATTGACCTCGATCAATGACTCCCACTATCTGTAGCGCCTGATCAAAGACGGCGAGGTTGGCGACATAGCCCGGACTGAGGTAGCCCAAATGGTCATCCACTGCGATCGCCCTAGCCGGGTAACTCGATGCCATTCTCAACGCCTCCGCCAGGGGAATGTCTAGCCGTTGGACGCAGTTGGCAACCGCTTCGATCAGCGTCAGAGCAGAGCCGCCCAGCGTGCCATCGGCAGAGACACATTTGCCGTCTCGGTAAAACACTGGTTGCCCACCAATCCAAAATGAGTCTATGTGGGTACCTGCTGGAGGGGTGGCGTCGGTCACCAACACCAGCCGTTCGCGCTTGATTTGGCGGGCTAGCTCAATTGAGTTGAAGTGAACATGATGGCCATCGGCAATGATTCCCGCATAGACCTCGTGGCGGGCAAACACAGCTCCGACTAAGCCAGGGCTGCGACCCAACCAGGGCGACATGGCATTGAACAAATGCGTTGCCATGCTAACGCCCGCATCGAACCCAGCGATCGCCTGTTCGTAGGTGGCGTCGCTGTGTCCGGCAGCAACGGAGATCCCAGCCGCGACTAGCCGCCGAATATCGGCTGGTTCTACCATTTCTGGAGCCAGGGTCAACAGTTTAACTGTTTCTCGCCCCGCTTGCACAAGCTGGTCTAGCATGGTGCAATCGAGCGGGCGGATGTGGGCGGCATCATGGATGCCCTTGCGCGTCTTGTTGAGATATGGCCCTTCTAGATGTAGCCCCAAAATAGTGTAGGGACTGTGCTGACGATACTCACTCACCACCTGCATCGCGGTGAGCATGTCGGCATCGGATGTGGTGATGAGCGTGGGCAGATAGCTCGTGGTGCCACTCTTGAGGTTGGTCTGATGCATGGTATCGAGGGTGGCAGGTGTGATGCTGTCGTTAAACATCACGCCGCCGCAGCCGTTGAGTTGCAGGTCAATCAGGCCGGGTGCCGCGTGGTGGCCGCCCAAGTTCAACGTGGGTAGATCAGGGTCGAGGTGAGCCGTGGGGACCAAGTCGAAAATGCGATCGCCTTCAATCAACAGGGCATAATCCGTCAGGTCTTCCCAGCCCGTGTGGAGCGTACAGTGCGTCAGTGCGTACATGGCGTCAGTCCATACATGGTGTCAAGCTACCGTTGGGTCAAAATGGGGCAAGGTCAAGCTATCTTGTTCTAACGCTGTGAAGTATCGTACTGTTTTCACCTTCAGCTCCACCGTGGCATCTTGATCGCACACCACAAGACTACGAGGATGCAGTTGCAGGGTCGAGATCGGCCACAGATGATTAACTCCACCCTCAATCGCGTGCTGTAACGCCAAGCCTTTGTGAGATCCCTGCACCAAAATCATTACCTCAACTGCGTCCATCACGGTTGCTAATCCTACCGTTAGCGCCCATTTAGGCACCTGGTCAATATCATGATTAAAAAAACGAGCATTGGCGGCTCTGGTGCGCTGGCAGAGGG
Organism: Synechococcales cyanobacterium PMM_0085; assembly: GCA_949127705.1. Taxonomy (GTDB): domain Bacteria; phylum Cyanobacteriota; class Cyanobacteriia; order Elainellales; family Elainellaceae; genus CASBQJ01. The sequence goes on along the minus strand of CASBQJ010000448.1, from coordinate 1,631 downwards.
GCTTGAGGTGAGTCCGGGAGGCCAGAGACGCACCGGGTTCATTGAACGCAATATGCCCGTCTTCGCCTACCCCACCGATAAACAGATCAACGCCGCCGAAGGCTCTGATCGTGTCCTCATAGTGCTGGCATTCGCGCTCTAGGTCGGGAGCATTGCCGTTCAACATAAACACCTGGTCTTTGGGAATGTCAATATGGCTGAACAGCGTGTTGAACATGTAGGTGCGATAGCTCTGAGGATGCCCATCGGCTAACCCCACATACTCATCCATGTTGAACGTGACCACATGTTTGAAGCTCAGGTTTCCCTGTTGATATAGATCAATCAAATGGCTGTAGAGCTTTAGGGGGGTGCTACCCGTTGGCAAGCCCAGAACGAATGGCCTGTCGGAGGTGGGGGCAACGCAATCAATTCGCTGTTTAATCTGGTGAGCCGCCCAATTGGCGACTGCATCGGCAGACGGATGGATGATCAAACGCATTAATTTAGATCAATTAATTTAGATCAATTTAACTTCAAGTTTAATTTCAATTCAATTGTTCAAGGGGCAAGGATGTCGGACGCAATTCAATTGCTTTGGTTTGCCCTTCTCGGTTAATCTCGACTTTTAGCACATTGCCAATTTTGCTAGATTCCACCTGATCTTGCACCTCAGAGGAGGCGGTGACGGCGATGTTGTTAACTTTGACAATCACATCTCCTGGCTTCAAACCAGCCTGAGCGGCTGGCGTGCCATCCAATACCTGAACGACCAACACGCCTTGGCTGACGGCAAGCCGGACGTTTAGCTCATTATCTTGATTAATTTTTTCTTGCAGGGCTGGCGTTAAATCTACCATTTGAATCCCTAGGTAGGGATGCTCGACTTGGCCGTTAGCGAACAGCTGGTCGGCAATGCGGCGAGCAGTTTCGATCGGGATAGCAAACCCTAAACCCTGGGCGTTAGCGCGAATCGCGGTATTGATCCCAATCACCTCGCCGCGATTATTCAGCAAAGGCCCACCCGAATTCCCTGGATTGATCGCAGCATCGGTCTGAATGAAGCGAACTCGGCGATCGGGAACGCCAACTTGAGAGCTAGAGCGCCCGGTGGCACTGATGATGCCAGCGGTGACGGTGTTGTCTAAGCCCAGAGGGTTGCCGATGGCGATCGCCCACTCTCCCGGAATTAGGGTTTCGGAGCTGCCTAGGGTCACGGTGGGTAGTGTCGTCGCTGCTATTTTGATCGCGGCCACATCGGTCACGCGATCGACCCCAACGACCTTGCCTTCAAACTCACGTCCGTCTTTGAGCGTCACGGTGACCGTATCGGCTCCGGCTACCACATGGGCATTGGTGACAATGTGGCCATCTTGACTGACAATGAACCCCGACCCAGTGCCGTGCTCGACCCGTTCAGGGGGGGCACCGCGCTCGTCGCCAAAGAAGCGCCGAAAGAAAGGGTTTTGCAGCGCATCGGGCAACTGATTGGCGATCGTACGGGAGGCATCAATCCGCACCACAGCAGGCCCAACTCGTTCCACGGCGATCGCAATAAAGTTGCGATTGCTCGATTGGATTGCTGCCGCTACCGGTGCAATAATGCTGGGTTGAATCACAGGGACGGACTTTAACGCGGCGGCATTGTCTGG
>CASBQJ010000447.1 GCA_949127705.1 Synechococcales cyanobacterium PMM_0085 | reverse complement strand
GTTCAGCGCATTAATGCTCTCAGCGAGTATTGGTTTCTACGGCATGTTGTTCGTTGTGTTGTTTATTGTTTAGGGGGCAGATAACAGTGCGATCGCCGCTTGACCAGGTGATTCAAGAACTGTCTCACGACCCAAACCTGCTGCGGCTCAAAAAGCTGCTGTTTTATAGCTGTCGGCAAACCTGGCCAACCGATCCAAATCAACTGAGTCAGTATGACTTAAGCAAACTGGTTCAGGAGCTTTGGCACCACAATTCTTCCCTAGAGCAGCTCAAAGCCCACCTTTATGGGTTGGCCAAAACCCTCAGCAAGCCCGCTGACTATATCTTAATTGCCGATGCGCTGGTCAATCATCTGGAGCCGCTATATTTAGAAACTGTTGCAACCCAGGTAGATCAGAACTGGCAAGCATATATAGACGTTGCTCAGCAGCTAGAGCAAGGGGCTGACCCGCAGCGGGTGAGAAAACTCCTCTACGCCGCTTGCAGGCAAACTTGGGAAAATGATCCGGCTGTTCTCAGCCAGAAGCCTCTGGTAGAAATGGTTCAGGAACTCTATTGCCTAACCTCAACGCCCCAAAGCCTGGAAGCGATCTTGAGCACTATTGTTGACACTCTAAATCGCCAAGTCGAATATCGCCAAATTGCCCAAACGATCGCGATCGCCTGCTCACCCCTCTACCCCAGCCTCGCCGCATCCACTCAAATTCTCTTAGCTCCTGCTCCAACTCCTGCTCCAACTCCTGCTCCAACTCCTGCTCCCCCCGCCGTCGCCCCATCCCTCTGCCACCTGTTTGATCTGCGCCTAGAGATCATGAAATATGCCAATCCTCTGCGGGCAAAAGTGCTGCTATTTTCACTCCTGCACAGCTCCGTCGATTACACTCCCCCCCTCTGGGACAGGCTCAAAATCGAAGGGCTAGACGATTTGCTATCTCACCTCTTGCGCCGCTATCCAATCTTTACAGACCTGCAAACTCAGCTACCGTCCACGGCTCGGTTGCTCCCTGAGCGCGATATTTATACTCACGTCTCAGATGTAATTTTGCGGGCGGTTAAGCCTTGCTATGCTAACGGCAGGGCGATTAGTGGGCAGCCCCCATTTGTGCTGGAGGCCGAGTTGGCTCCTGCTGCTACTCCTCAGGACGTTACAGGTATTGTGCTTGATCAAGATGCACTGCTCAGCGAAATCACGGGCATTCAAGCATCTGTCTCTGCTGACCCTAGGGCAGATGCTTTGCCATGAATGCAGAGGAGTTACTCCGGCAATATGCCGCAGACGAAATCAATTTCAGCGGGGCAAACTTAGTTGGGATCAACCTGGCGGGTAAAGATTTGATTGGGATTAACCTGAGCCAGTCCGACCTGCGCAACGCCATCCTGATGTTTGCGTATCTTAACCGCGCCAATCTCACCAAAGCCAGCTTGATCCATGCCAACCTCAGTGGCACCAACTTAAGCCAAGCCAATTTGGTAGGAGCCAATCTCCGCGATGCCGATCTGCACGGAGCCATCTTACAAGGAGCCGACTTACGTAGCGCCAATCTGACTCTGGCCGATTTGCTTGATGCGAATCTGAGTGGTGCCGATCTGCGCAATACCGACTTGAGCGGGGCAAACCTGACCGGAGCCTGCCTGCGGGGCGCTAACTTGCGGGAAGAAAACCGTCGCTATGCAGCTAACTTGCGGGGAGCCAACTTACGCAGAGCTGACCTGCGCGGCGCTAACTTGACGGGGGCAGATTTGGCACGGGTTGATTTGCGCGGCGCGGATCTGAGTGAAGCGACCTTGCGAGGTGCTGACTTGACAGGGGCAGACTTGAGCGGCGCTATCTTAAGGGGCGCTTTTCTAACGGAGGCAATCTTGGTGCAGGCTACCTTGCGGCAAACCAATTTTACCAATGCCAAGTTAGAGCGCGCCAATTTGCTGGAGGCCGATATGGCCAGTGCGATCCTCAAACGTGCCATTTTGCCCGATGCCAAGTTGGGTAAAGCCAACTTGGTGCGAGCCGATCTATCGTTTGCTCAACTGAGCCGCACCGATCTGAGTCGGGCTAATTTAGAAGGTGCAGATTTGCAGGATGCCAACTTGACGGATGCCTATCTGGCTCGCACCAATTTTAAGGATGCCAATTTAACCAATGCGAGTTTGGTGCGAGCAGAGTTGAGCAGCGCTAATCTGACTGGAGCCAGATTGCAGGGCGTGATGATGCCGGATGGAACCCTGTGGCAAGATTGAATTGATTCGGGTAACGGGTCTAAACACTGTCCCCAAATCCTAGGACGCTGCTAGAATCCGTTTACAGTATTTTTGGCAGGATCTATAACTTAACCACTGCCATGGTCGCTGCTCACTCTCACTCCTACTCTTTTTTGGCCTGTTTCCATGCGTGATGTCGTGCTTGATGTTCGTGATCTCCAGGTGCAGTTTCAAGCAGATGATCGGTTGATCAAGGCGGTAGATCGGATTTCGTTTGCAGTCAACCGGGGACAAACGCTGGGCATAGTGGGCGAGTCGGGTTCGGGGAAGTCGGTGACGGCGCTGGCCACGATGGGACTGGTGCCTGCTCCGGCGGGTCGGATAACGGGGGGTGAAATCTGGTTTCAAGCGACAGACGGGGACGCCCCAGTTAACTTGCTGGCCCTGCCGGAAGAGGCGCGACGTCTATACCGAGGCGGGCAGATCGCGATGATTTTTCAGGAGCCGATGAGTTCGCTGAACCCGGTTTATACCTGTGGGTTTCAGCTGGTGGAGGCGATTCGGCAGCATCAACCCGCCATTTCGACGGCAGAGGCACGGCGGCGGGCAACGAGCCTGTTGCAGGAGGTGCGGCTGCTGCCGGGGGATGAGGAATTGCGCGATCGCATCCTGCTTGAGCGCCAAGCGCTGTTGGCTGCACCAGCGGGGGCAAAAAAACCGCAGGCGGCTCTGACTGAGCGGGAGCTAATGCAAGAGATCAACCGTCAAAAGCACGCCATCCTGGAGCGCTATCCGCATGAGCTATCGGGCGGGCAAATCCAGCGGGTGATGATCGCCATGGCCATTTCCTGTAACCCGACGCTGCTGATTGCCGATGAGCCCACCACGGCGCTGGACGTGACGGTGCAGGCCACAATTTTGGACTTGCTGCGAGAACTGCGCGATCGCCGGGGCATGTCGATTATTTTTATTACCCATGACTTGGGGATCATTGCCGAAATTGCTGACACGGTGGCCGTGATGTATCAAGGCAAAATTGTGGAGTCGGGCGGCGTATTAGAGCTGTTTTCAGCCCCGCAACATCCCTACACCAAGGGGTTGCTGACCTGCCGCCCCCAGCCCCACCGTCGGCTGCAGTTTCTGCCGACCGTGTCAGACTTTATGGAGCGGGTGACAAATTCTAGTGGGGAGCAAGTGATTCGGGAAAAGCCGCTAGATATGCAGCGCGTGCTCCAGGAGGTGAGTGACGCTGATATCCGCCAGCGGCTAGAGACGTTATTAGAGCGATCGCCCCTCTTCACCGTTGAAAACTTGCAGGTGGGCTTCCCGATTCGGGGCATGTTTGGCCAAACCCAGCGATACCTGATGGCGGTGAATGGGGTGTCGTTTGCGGTGCATCCCGGCGAAACCTTGGGACTAGTGGGCGAATCGGGCTGCGGCAAATCGACCCTGGCGCGCGCCTTACTGCGGCTGATCCCCACCATGGGCGGCAAGGTCGTCTTTGACGGACAAGACATCAGCCAACTCGGGCAATCGGCGCTGCGCGGTCTGCGCCGAGACATGCAAATTATTTTTCAAGATCCGTTTAGCTCCCTCGATCCGCGCCTCACTATTGGTGAAGCGGTGATGGAGCCACTCAAAATTCACGGTCTTGGCCCCAATGCCCGCAATCGTCAAGAGCGGGTTGACTATTTGCTAGAGCGAGTTGGCCTCGATCCGCGCAGTGGCGATCGCTACCCTCACGAATTTTCGGGCGGGCAGCGCCAGCGGATCTGTATTGCCCGTGCCCTGGCGCTCAACCCCCGGTTTATTATTTGCGACGAGTCGGTGTCGGCGCTGGATGTCTCGGTGCAGGCGCAGGTGCTAAACCTGCTGAAGGAGCTACAGGACGAATTCAAACTCACCTACATTTTTATCTCCCACGACTTAAGTGTGGTTAAATTTATGAGCGATCGCATTATGGTGATGAACCGAGGCAAGATCGAAGAAACAGGCACCGCTGAGGACATTTACTACCACCCGCATCAGCCCTACACCCGCCAGCTAATTGCCGCCATCCCCACGGGTAGCCTTGATACGATTCGCGATCGCCAAGCTCAGCGGCAACGCATAGCGGCGCAGCGCGACCTGCAAAATTCCTAACGGGCCAGCTGCGGTGAAGCTAATCGTCTGCGATCAGCCAAGAAAACAGCAAAAAAATCCCCATTAGCGTGGCCCAGAGGGGAAAATGCAGCCAGTGCAGCAGATCGATTGGCCACAGAATCAGCTTGACCAAGGCGGTGGTCACCAGCGCGATCAGCAGGGTGAAAACGGCAGTCATCCTTCATACTCACTATCAATTTCCACGTCTAGCGTATCTTCATCAATCCGAATGTAGAGGATATTAGGCCGACAGCAAACCTGGCAATCTTCTACATACGACTGTTGCCCACCCGCACTAAAATCCACAAACGTGAGGTTGGGTTCGCCACAATAGGCACAGGTATATTCAGCAGTATTGTCCATTTTCGCCTAGCTCTTTCTAAAACTTTAGTATGCGCGTCGGAATTTTACAGTCCCTCACGGGCACAATGGCCGTCAGTGAAGCGCCGTTGCGAGACGCGGCGCTGATGGCGATCGCCGAGATTAATGCTGCCGGGGGCGTATTAGGTCAACCCATTGAACCCATCGTGGCGGATGGAGCCTCTGACCCGTCAACCTTTGCCGCTCAGGCTCAGCGGCTCATTCAATCTGACGAGATAATAACACTGTTTGGCTGTTGGACCTCGGCCAGCCGCAAAGCGGTGCTGCCCATCATTGAAGCCCTAAACTGCCTGCTGTGGTATCCGGTGCAATATGAAGGGCTAGAGTCATCGCCCAATAT
>CASBQJ010000446.1 GCA_949127705.1 Synechococcales cyanobacterium PMM_0085 | reverse complement strand
GATTTACTGAATGGGTGAGTCTGGCGGTGCTAGACGAATGGTGCGATCGCCTTCTACACTTTCTACCCCGGCCACGTGAGATAAAGCCGCTACCTGACTAGACTCACAGGTGCCTGTCACCACACCAATCTCAGCCATCACCTGCTGCACCGTTAAACCTGCGGCACGCAGATGGTTAACCACCTCTGCAACTTGATTGAGATGGTCATCGGCGATCGCAATCGTTACAGTAACTTTTGGCATCTTCACGACCTCCTTTAGGAATGCTGCGGTAGGGGCGCTTTAGGGCACTGCGTGAAGCGCCCCCTGACAATCCCTTATGACCCTTTACGGTATACAGGAAAGGAACACTGTTCTTGTCTAGTCTACCGCTTGGGCTAACCCGCTTCCGACGTCTCGAGTAGATAGCGACAGCCGCCAGGCATTTTGGGTGAGCTGCGCCCAGAGGTCTCGACCTGTTGCGCCAGTGGCTTCAGCCTGTAGGGCGGCTAAACCCGCGACATGGGGAGTGGCCATGCTGGTGCCGCTGATGGTGTTGTAGCGGGTGGGCATCGGCCAACTTGAATAGACATCGACACCCGGAGCGGCGATGTCTATTTGGCCGCCTTTGCGGTTGATGCCACCGTTGGAGAAGTACGCCACCTTGAGGTTTGGGCTGAGGGCAGCGACTGCCATAATTGATGGGCAGTTGGCCGGATGGCTGACGGGTTCTACTTGGCCAAACTGTCGGCGGCTATCGTTTCCAGCCGCCGCCACGATCAAACTGCCCCGCCGCAGCGATCGCCGCCCCACCTGTTCATAAATCGTAGAGAAGGCTTGACCCGGTGCTGCGTAAGCGCCCAACGACATAGAAATGACCTGACAGCCATTGGCGATCGCCCAGTTAATCCCGGCCAAAATACCGCCATCGCTGCCGCTGCCTTCGTTGCTTAGCACTTTACCGGCGTAGATTTCAGCATTGTAGGCCACCCCATAGCGCGGCAGACTGCTGGGAGATTGGGAGCCACAGGCGGTGCCAATGCAGTGGGTACCGTGCCCGTGACCGTCCTGCACCTCTTCGCCTTCGATGAAGGATTGGCTAGTAATCAGGCGGCCAAAAAAATCGGGATGGGCGAGGTCAAACCCCGTATCCAAAACGGCAACCTTGATGCCCAAGCCACTGTAGCTGGAGATATCTACTTTGGTTTTTTGCAGCCCCCAGGTGATCGAACCGTTGGGGGGTTCGTTGCTACCGCCGCCGTCGCCTTCAATATCGGCGTCGCCATCGGCATCGAGCAGGCGATCGACTAGGGTATTGACGGCATCTCGGTAGCCCTGTAAATAATCGGCAGAGACACTGAGCAGCGTTGATTCAGCCGAGGCATCTTGAGCCTGACTTGACATCCAATTCACATTGCTGAGGGCGTAAACCACACGCTCTGGCTCAATGGCAACGACCGAGCTAGTCCCTGCACTAGCCACATTCAACGACTGCACTTGAGTTGGATCCATCGTGACCACAGCCACACCCAGTTCGTCAAACAGCAGCGGGGTGTCGCCCGCTAGCAGGCTAGCATCGGGAGCATTGTCGCTAAAGTCGGCAGCATGAGCCACTTCGCCCACACCCGCAGCGGCATTCATGGTTTGGATACCTTCAGAGATTTCATCGGTATTTAAAAGAACTAAGTAACGGCCTGTTGTTTCAGGAACTGGGTTGGAGCGGTTAAATGGAGTATTAATTTGAGCCATGATCTTCAACTCATGTGAATATACGTTTGAGTCTACGAAATGCGATCGCCCAGTTTCGCAAATTAGCCCAACTTCTTTACGAATGCAAATTTATCAATACAAAACTATCAGGTTCCTGTTAAGCTACACCCAAGTAATAATAGTTGACCTGATCAGCAATCAGACCAATCAGACCTGTCCAGAATGCCATGTTTAGGATGAAGACACCATGATTTGAGGCGCAAGACACTATCCTATGAATCGACGCCTGTTACTACGTTCGGCCTTGTATTCTGCCACTGCTGCCACCTCCCTTATGGCCTGTGGTCAGTTAAAAAAACCTGGCTTGGTTGATACTGCGATCGCCCAAGCCCCGACGGTTCAACCGCCTGCCGCCGCCGCGCCACCGCTCCAGTCGCAACCTAGCCTCAAGCGTCGGGCTGCTGCCAAGGGGGTGCTCTATGGCGCAGCCGCCCAGCCCCAGATCCTCACAGCCGAACCAGATTTTGCCAATAGTTTTGCCCGAGAATGCGCCATTCTAGTCTCCGAAAATCAGTTGAAATGGGATGCGCTGCGGCCAACCCCGACTCAATTCAACTTTGCTGGAGGCGATGCCCTTTTAGCATTTGCTCAACAGCATCAGATGTTGTTTCGCGGGCACACACTGGTGTGGCACAATGCGCTGCCGGGTTGGTTTCGTGAAACCCTGACCCGCTCTAATGCCCGACATTTTTTGCAGGAGCACATTGCAACAGTGGTGGGGCGCTATGCCGGGAAGGTGCATTCTTGGGATGTCGTCAATGAGGCGATCGCCCCCGAGGAGAATCGACCGCATGGAGTTCGCCACACGCCTTGGCTGGAGCTACTGGGAGCAGATTACATTCAGCTTGCCTTCGAGATGGCGCACCAGGCAGATCCGCAAGCGTTACTGGTTTACAACGACTACGGGTTAGACTACGACACCGTTCAAGATGCCAGTAAACGAGCCGCCGTCTTACGCTTGCTAGAACGATTAAAGTCGGGCAACGTTCCGATCCATGCCTTAGGCATGCAGGCTCATCTGTGGGGCAGCGAAACCCGGTTTAGCCCTGAAAAGCTGGGTCAGTTTTTGCAGCAGGTGGCAGATCTAGACCTGCAAATTTTTATTACAGAATTGGATGTAGCCGATGTAGAATTGCCTGCGAATGTGGCAGAGCGCGATCGCCTAGTTGCAGATCACTACCGCCGTTACTTAGATATTGTGTTGGCTCAACCCGCCGTGACAGCAGTGCTGACCTGGGGATTGAGCGATCGCCATACTTGGCTCACGTCTTTTCAACCTCGACCTGACGGGTTGCCTGTGCGCCCGCTGCCGCTAGACCAGCAGCTCCGCCGTAAACCAGCATGGGAGGCGATCGCCGCAGCGTTTGATGCGACATCTGTCCGGCAGCTATTATCGATCTAAGAAAGTTTGTTTTACCACGTGTCCGGAGAAGAGTTAACGGATGGTGTAGACACTTTCGAACTACCGTTCAAGCCGCCAACAGCCCGCTATCCCTAATGAGACAGCCTCTACCGAGGCAGCCTCTACCGAGACAGCCAAGCTAGGCGACTTTAATCTAATTCCTGATTCTCAGTCATTTCCTTAAGGGCGTACCCTATGGCAACCATCACGTTAACGGCAAAAGTCCGCGATTTTAAGGCCGACCATCCCGATTTTGAGAATCGCCGAAGCCCCGCAGAAACAGGATTAGTGAAACATGTTTTGGGTGCTGACAATAAGCCTGTGTTTAATCGCGATCGCCGTCGGAAAAGCTCTGGAATTAATAGCGAAACCAGCTTTAACCAATGGTTTCGCACTACAGATGGAATTAATATAGAAACAGACATAACGCTCATTCTCGACAATGGCAAGCCCGAACCGGGCGGCATTTATCGAGTCAGTCAAGATCCCTTTTTTCCAATCGACAATGCCTTGTTTGGCAACATCCGCCAGGAGCTGTTTAGGGTCAATAGTAGTGGCCAATTTACGACTACTTTAACGGCGGTTGGTCAGCGACTCAAAGACAAAAAGAGCCAGAACTCTGAGGTGTCCGATCAGTTCAATGTGACGCGCCCAGAAGAATATATTAGCCGCGCTAAAGATCAGCAGGATCATAACTACCATTTCACGGTCGAAACCTCTGCTAGCTTTACCTACCAAGGCAATGAGGCGTTTACGTTTGCAGGTGATGATGACCTCTGGGTATTCTTAGGGCATCCTGGGCGGGGCAATTTACTCGTGATCGATTTAGGTGGCGTTCATCCTCCCACTGCCAGCACATTAGATTTGCAGTTAAATAATCCAAAAAACCGAGCGACTGACCCCAGCACCCACCTGCTGTTGTACCTCAAAGAAGACGTGGGCATTAACTCTGCGCCGCCACAGACCCCGCTAGAACTCAAGGTTGGCGAAACCTACGATTTCTTTTTCTTTTTCGCAGAACGGCACACGTTTGGTTCTAAGTTTTCGATAGAAACATCGCTAGCATTCAAGCCGCCGCTGCCCCGAGTTCGCCTAGAAGCGACTCAGTCTCATGCTCAAGAACCAAGGCCGCCGCTGCCCGCTGTGGCAGGAGAGTTGAAAATTAGCTTGATGGCAGGCGCGGTGGCACCGCCCGGTGGATTGACGGTGCGCTATGTGCTAGAAGACGTGGGGCCACTGCGCACGGCCAAGCGGGAGGTGGATTACAGGCTCAACCCTGCCGCCCAAGAAGTGGTGATTCCGGCAGGGGCAAATTCGCTGCTGATTGCGGTTTTGCCGTTAGGCCCTGACAGTGCCGATGAACCGCAGGAAGAGGTAGTGGCACGGCTGATCACCTTTGAAAATTGCGCCTATGAGTTGGGTGACCCAGTCCAAGACACCGTATTTATCACCAACTTTATGCCCCCGCTAGCCAAAATTATCCGGCTGCAAGATGCCATCGAGCCACGGGCAGGCATGCACTCGGCAGGGAATCCCGGCAGTAATGCGATCGCCTTATTTCAAGTCATCTTAGAGGGTGATCCGCCGCTAGATGTAACCACGGTGCGCTATCGGGTAATTATGCCGCCTGATGTGTTTAATGCCACGCCAGGAGTTGACTATGAGCCGCTGAGTGGCACGGTGGGCGTTGATAAAAATAATGGCACTGCTACGATTCCGGTAATCGTGAAGGTAGATCTGCCGGGGGATGAAGCCGCCAACCCAGAGACGGTAGTCGTAGAGCTGTTACCTGACCCCACCTATCGGATTCCGGCACCCGATGCGGCAGGCCGATTAGCCCAAGTGTTAATTATCGATGAGCCATTGCCGCCCCCCCCACCAGTTTTACCGCTGGCGCAAATTACGGCTAGCCAAAACGCTGTAGAACCACGCCCCGGAGACGCGATCGCCGCCAAACATATTGCCCTATTCAACGTGACGCTAGAGGGCAACATTGGCCCAGACGTGACTACGGTGCGCTATCGGGTAATTACTCCTAGCGGCATCAACAATGCGATCGCGGGTCTAGACTACGAACCGCTAAGCGGCACCGTCAATATCAACAAAGTCAACCCCACGGCGCAGATCTCTGTGGTGGCGCGGGCTGATGTCGCAGGCAATGAAGCCGCTGCCCCGGAGGCAATCGTAGTGGAATTGTTGCCCGACCCAGCCTATCGGATTTCAGCCGCAGGTACGGTAGGGCAATCTGCCGTCGTCACCATCACCGATGAACCCTTGCCGCCGCCGCTGCCGGTGGCCACACTCCAAGCCGTTGGCGACGCCTTGGCCAGAGAACCTGCTCCTGGACGTCCCGGCACTAAGGGAAAATTTCTTATTACTCTCAATCCGAAACCACCTGCGCCTGTGGTCGTCTTTTACCGAGTCAGACTCGACGTGCCCAAAGCAGCCCAGCCGAGGGATTATCGCTTGGAGCCTTTACCCGAACAGGGGGTACGCATTTCTCCAGCTACAGGGCAAGGGATGATTACGCTAACGCCCAAAGCTGATAAAAAAGCCGATCAAGGAGAGCGGGTGGACGTTGTCTTGGCACTTGGAACAGGCTATACCTTACATACCAACCCTCAGAAGATTAAGGACGTGATCAGCATTGTCGAGCGCTAGATTAACTTTCGTAGTAACGGCGGCTGGTTGTTGTTTGGGCGGAGTTTGATTAGACTTGACGCTGGGTGGCGAGATGGGCTGGCTCCTGTGCCGCTGTCTGCAGCGCTTTAGATATTAAGGGAGGGACTGGGCTACTGGCTCAGTCAGAGGGCAGATGCAAGATAAACACCGACTACCTACCACTCATGGGAAGTTCTGGCTGAGTTTGGGGCTGGTAGCGATCGCCTCCCATCCACTGGGGCTGACCTTGGGATTGGGGGCTGGGGCGATCGCCACGGTTGCGGTGGTTCCCCCGGCGCAGGCAGCAGCGCTGACCCAGTGGCGGTTTGACCCGGTTAGCCAGCAATTAGAAGTGACGATTCCACCCGGCACTACTCCCCGCTACTTTCTGCTGGCGCAGCCTACACGGATTGTGATGGATCTGCCCAACATTGACATGGGGTCGGTGTCAGAACAAGAAACCTACCAGGGCGCGGTGCGGCAAATCCGGGTCAGTCAGTTTCAGCCCGGACTAACGCGGATTGTCTTAGAGCTGTCGCCTGATGCGGTGCTGGCTCCAGGGCAGGTGCAGTTGCAGCAGCTGACGGCGACTAGTAACGCTAGTGCTCGGTGGGCATTGCGGCCTTTGTTTGAGTCTGGGTCGGGGGAGATGGCCGCCAACAGTGCCACGGCGGCTGCGCCCGATCAAACTGCGCCCGATCAAACTGCGATCGATCAGACGGCCAGCGCCACGGCACCCGCAGCCCCTGCGCCCGTGTCTCCATCGCCCGCCTCGGCAGATCTACCCAATGACTTGCAGGGGCGATCGCCGTCTGCGCTGCTCACCACAGCGCCAGCGTCCGTTGGTTCTACTCCTGCGCCAGCCGTCAACGCTACTC
>CASBQJ010000445.1 GCA_949127705.1 Synechococcales cyanobacterium PMM_0085 | reverse complement strand
GGCTACACGCTAACACGAGGTAATGTCACCATTCGGCTGGCGCAGGCATTTGGTTTTTGCTGGGGCGTCGAACGGGCAGTTGCCATGGCCTACGAAACGCGGCAGCACTTTCCTGGCGAGCAGATCTGGATTACTAACGAAATTATTCATAACCCGTCTGTCAACCAGCGCCTGCGAGAGATGCAGGTAGGTTTTATTCCGGTGGCAGGGGCAGAGAAGGATTTTGCGGTCGTGGGGCAGGGCGATGTGGTGATTTTGCCCGCCTTTGGAGCCAGCGTTCAAGAAATGCAGCTGCTGAATGACAAGGGCTGCACGATTGTAGACACGACCTGTCCCTGGGTGTCTAAGGTGTGGAACACCGTAGAAAAGCATAAAAAAAGCAGCCATACCTCAATTATCCACGGCCAATATAAGCATGAAGAAACGGTGGCCACCAGCTCATTTGCCGGCACATACCTAATTGTGCTGAATTTGGGGCAGGCCGAATATGTGGCCAACTATATTTTGCACGGGGGCGATCGCGACGAATTTTTGACCACGTTTCGCAACTCTCATTCCGTTGGGTTTGACCCCGACCTTGACCTCGAACGGGTGGGCATTGCCAACCAAACCACCATGCTCAAGGGTGAAACGGAGCAGATTGGCCAGCTGTTTGAGCGAACGATGATGCAAAAATATGGGCCAGACCAGCTCAACAGCCACTTCCTTTCGTTCAATACCATTTGCGACGCAACGCAAGAGCGCCAAGACGCCATGTATGAGCTAATCGATGCTCCGCTTGATCTCATGGTCGTGGTGGGTGGCTACAACTCGTCTAACACGACCCATTTGCAAGAAATCGCTGTCGATCGCCATATTCCTTCCTATCACATCGATAGCGGCGATCGCATTGGGCCAGGTAACCGCATTGAGCACAAGCCGCTGCATCAAGACCTAGAAGTAGCTGAGAACTGGTTGCCTGAGGGAGCGATTGTGGTCGGCATCACCTCAGGGGCCTCTACTCCCGATCAGATTGTGGCGCAGGTGATTGAAAAAATCTTTGCGATTAAAGCAGCTGTGGCGATCGCTTAATCGGCTAGAGGTCAAACCGGTAGAGCCTTGCTTTCCTGCTTTGCGGCTCCGACCGGAAGCCGAATCACAAACTCCGCCCCGCCACTGAGCGCAGCGCGGCAGCTCAGGCTACCGCCGTGGGTTTGGGTCACAATTTGATGGGCGATCGCCAAGCCCAGTCCGGTGCCTTTACCAACGGCTTTGGTCGTAAATAGATGATCAAACACATGCTGCCTCACCGCTTCAGGCATCCCTAGCCCGGTATCGGTAATGCAGATCGCAACCCAGCCATCTTCCTCTAACGTGGTTTGAATAGTAATGCAGTTGGGGTTCGTGTGAAGACTGTCAAAACTCTGCTCCTGATTTGCTTCTTCTAGAGCGTCAATGGCGTTAGCCAAAATATTCATAAACACCTGATTTAACTGCCCTGGAAAGCAGTTAACCTCAGGCAGCAGACCGTACTCTTTAATAATCTTAATTTTGGGATGGCGGTGATTAGCCTTCAACCGATGCTTCAAAATCAATAAGGTGCTGTCAATTCCGGCATGGATGTCAAAGTTAGTTGTAGTGTCTTTATCCGCTCTAGAGAAAGTGCGCAAACTGGTGCTAATCTCACAAATGCGCTCTACTCCTAGCGTCATGGAGGTCAGCAGTTTCGGTAGATCTTGCCTGACATAGGCCAAATCCATGTCTTCCAGAAAGTTTTTCAACTCTGGATCAAGATGCGGCAGCCTAGTCTGATACAGATCAATCAGCTCAAATAAACTGACAATATAGTCTTGGGCGGGCTTCAAGTTTCCAGCAATAAAGCCAACCGGGTTATTAATTTCATGGGCAACGCCAGAAACCAGATTGCCCAATGCAGACATTTTTTCACTTTGCACCAGCTGTAGCTGCGCCGATTGGAGTGCCACAATTTTTGCTTCTAGTTCTTGCAGCAGTTTGCGGTTCTGTTGGAAAATAGTTGAAATGGTGAGAAACCAGGGATGCCAAGCCTCGGGCACGGTGGGCAGTGTCGGTGCCAGATTTTGATTTTCAGCTTGAATATAGTTGACTAAGCCCTGGGCGGGGGCAATGAAGTCGCGCTGGATCAGCCAAGTGGCGATCGCTAACATCAGCCCCACCCCTAGCAACGGTACAATCGAACCTAAAATGGTTTCCCCCAACAGCGAGAACACAATCGTAGATTGAGGCACCCAAAAGACTAGTCGCCAGGGTGCATACTTCATATTTTGGTAGAGCACCAGGTACGAGCCCACTGATTGGATGGCCATTGGCGCAGCTTGGAAGATTTGACCTACGTGGGGCCGAAGTTCTGCGGGGAATGCTTCAGTGGCTAGCTCAACCGATTGTTCTGCTGAACTGACTAAGGTGGGATGCGCCAACAGCTGATTGTCTTGTCCCACAATAAATAAACTGCCTTGGGCGTAGCTGAAGCTTTTTACGAACGTATTCAGCTCATTCAGCGTCAGATCGAGCGATACCGTTCCTTTAAATTCATCGTCTTCATATACAGGAGCTGCATTGGTCACCATTAGCCCCTTACCCGCCGTATCAATATAAGCATTTGTCCAGAACCGTTCCCGGTTAGGATTATTTTCTGGCAGGCCGAGTTTGTAAAAATCCAAATCAAGCATCACATCTTCGTAGATCCAATCCTCACTGGGTGGATAGATGCTCATAAACGCTTGCTTAGAGGTGTAATAAGCCCAAGCCACACTCGGGATATTTTGAAGCGTCGCCTTAAACAACGCATAGAGATGCAGCGCCATATCCAACTCGCGGCGCAGCTGTGGAGACCTTCGATTCAGCGGGCTTCGACCCATCAAGCGACCCCATGAGCCTTTTTGCTGAACATCCGGGTTGGGTTGCAGATTATAGAATCCTGACTGGGGAGAGTTTTCTCGGATTAAATTATAAAATAGCTGAGAGGGCGGTTCTTGCTGATTTAAGTCTAATTCAGCTTCCGCCACCCCCTGTAGGGCATCAATTTGGTCGGTGGTGGATTTGAGAATCGAGTCGAGGTTGATAGTGCTTTCAACAAATCTATTTTGTAAGATGTTGATTTCATGGAAATATAGAGTTCTAAACTGCAAGGCAAACAAGCCCACAGATACCAGCACAACAATTAAAAATGTGCTGGCAATAATCCGGGTGTAGCGCCTGAAAAACTCCATTCTGCTGGGCTAGAGGCTCCGACCTTCAAAAAGTTACAGCTAGAGTTCCCATTTAACGAACTGTTACAAGCATCCTTATGATAATAATACTGAGTTTTTTGGGTGACCGCTAGGATTTTTCTCCAAAGCCTCACCCGTTCAAGCAGATTTGCAAGATTTATAGCCGTCGCCACAAACGTTAGGACGCAGCTTAGCACGTCAGCCAACAAGGG
The DNA here is from genome assembly GCA_949127705.1 of Synechococcales cyanobacterium PMM_0085. GTDB lineage: Bacteria > Cyanobacteriota > Cyanobacteriia > Elainellales > Elainellaceae > CASBQJ01. The sequence continues at coordinate 15,538 of CASBQJ010000445.1, read as the reverse complement.
GCTTAAGCCCCTTGTCCTAAGATGACTGGCTGAAGCTATACCAGCAATATCAGCGTCTAGAGCGCGTTATTAGTGGGGTAAGGTCAGCGGAATCTCGATTAAAAAAGCGCTGCCCTCATCGGCCTTTGAGAAATAGCTTAGATTACCGCGATGCGTTTCCACCACAATCTGATGACTAATGGCTAGCCCCAAGCCCATGCCCTTGCCGATTGGCTTGGTGGTAAAAAATGGTTCAAAGACATGTGCCCCGATTGCATCTGACACGCCGGAGCCATTGTCTTTGATCGCAACTCGAATGGTTTGATCGGGAGTAAATTCTGTACAGATCCGAATCGCTGGGAGCAAATTTGAATGGTCTAAACCGGCTGGAGAACTGCTATTACAGCTACTAAACTTTAGATCCAATGCATCAATTGCATTGTTTAATAGGTTTAAAAAAACCTGATTTAATTCACTCACGTAGCAGGTCACTAGCGGCAAATCACTATATTCTTTAACGATTTCGATTGCTGGCCTATTTGGCTGTTTAACCAGACGATTTTGCAGCAGCAAAACTGTACTGTCTAGCCCTTCATGCAGATCAGCGGCCTTGACATCAGATTCACCTAGACGAGCAAACGTGCGTAAGGCTAATACCAGTTTATGGATGCGGCTAGCACCTCCCCGCATCGATTTCACGATATTTTGTAGATCAGCTGCGATGAAATCTAGATCCGTAGTCTCCAAGATGGTTTGAATGTTAGGAGATGGGTTTGGATACTCATGCTGATAGGCATAGACTAAATCGAGCAGAGTCTGAATGTAGTCGCGGGCTGGGTTAAGATTACCAGTAATAAAGCTAATGGGGTTATTGATTTCATGACACACTCCGGCCACTAGTTGCCCTAACCCCATCATCTTTTCTTTGCGGATCAGTTGAGCCTGCATCGATTTTAGATCGTCTAGAGCTTGCTGAAGCTGGGCATTGTTTAATTGCAGTTGAGATTGGAGATCTTGGACTTGGAGATGAGTTTGAATTCGAATTAAAACTTCCTCAAACTGAAACGGTTTGGTAATAAAGTCGATTCCACCCGCCTGAAATGCTTTTACCTTGTCTGTGACATCGTTTAAGGCGCTCAAAAAAACAATTGGAACTAAGGCCGTTTGAGGATTTTCTTTTAAAGCTTTACATACCTCATATCCACTCATTCCAGGCATATTTACATCTAGCAGAATCAGATCGGGCACCGCTGTTTGAGCCGCGATCAGAGCCATTTTCCCGCTTAATGCTTTACGCACTTGATAGTTTTTAGTCAGCAGCAGCGTAGAGAGAAATCGAATGTTTTCTGGCGTATCGTCTACGATTAAGATATCTGCTTGTTTAGCAGGGGTTGGGCGATCGCTTAAATCCATGGCTTTGCTCATGCTTCAAACAGGTCAAGAATGTAGCCAAATTGGAAGTCTTCAGCTAACTGTGTGATGCCATTCTTAACGACCACCTGGTCTGGAGCAAGATGTTGGAGCAGCTCAAGAATGCGGGCATCATTGCCTTCTAAAGCCGCTTGCTGGAGTTGGGTAGCCCACTCAACAGGCAAAGAGGTAAGACAGGTTTGGAACGCTTGATGTAGAGATTGCCGCATCTCTATGTCGGTGGTCAAACTGTTTAGCTTAGGTGCTAGGGTTTCTTCATCATAGAGGTATTGAACCCCTAGATGCTGAGTTAACTTTTCGACTAATTCCTGATGCTGAAACGGCTTGCGGATTAAGTCATCGCAGCCGACGGTGAAAAAGGCTTGCTGCTGCTGGTCAAACGCGCTAGCCGTTAGCGCGATGATCACGGTGTTTTTACCTTGAGGAGTACTTTTGATCTGTCGCGTGGCCTCTAGCCCAGTCATGATGGGCATTCGCATGTCCATGAAAATTAAATGCGGCTGCCACTCTTGCCAGATGGCGATCGCGTCTTGACCATTGACCGCCTCCCTTAGCTCAAATCCATACAGGCTAAGCATCCGCATCAGTAGCAGCCGATTGGTTGAGTTGTCTTCCACCACCAAAATGCGGTAGGTAGACTGGTTGGGCGCGATCGATCTCACCGCCCGAGTTAGCGTGGAGGGCAGTGAGGGGGCGATCGCCCCTTCACCCACAGCAATATCAAACCAAAACCTGCTGCCCTGCCCTACCTGGCTGACCACAGAAATCTTGCCGCCCATTAACTGCACAAACTTTTGGCTAATCGCCAACCCCAATCCTGTCCCTTCCAACGCAGACAAACCTGTTTCAGTCTGCGTGAAGGCTTTAAATAAGCTCGATTGCTCACTCAGGTCGATGCCAAGACCCGTATCTTCCACCTCAAACCGCAGGGTTTCTCGGCTGTGGGCTACAGCATCAGCCAGCTGAGGGGCGATCCGCGACACGCTAACCGTCACGCTCCCTTGCTCGGTAAATTTGATCGCGTTACCGACTAAATTAATCAACACTTGTTGCAGCTTGCGCTCGTCGGTCGTCACATATTCAGGGACTGCTGCCGAACACTCAAATACCAGAGCAATCCCTTTCGTCTTCGCTCGCAGCCGCAGCATATCTTCAATGCCGCTGAGTAATTGATTCAGATTAAAGCAGTTTTCGTCTAATAAAACCTGTCCTGCCTCAATTTTCGACATTTCGAGCACGTCGTTAATCAACCTCAGCAAGTGCTCACCGCTGCGGTTGATGATGCTTAAATGCTCTTGCTGAATCGGGTTTAGCGTCCGATCGAGTACCATGAGCTGGCTAAACCCCAACACAGCGTTGAGGGGGGTGCGCAACTCATGGCTCATATTGGCCAAAAACTCGCTCTTTGAACGGTTAGCCGTATCTGCGGCCTCTTTAGCCAGTTTTAGCTCTTTAGCCTGCTGTCGAGTTTGCGCTAATAGCTCGGCTTGTTGAACGGCAATCCCTAATTGCTGGCTGACTTGAGACAGAACCTCAATTTCGGATTCTTGCCACTGACGTGGCCCCGCATTTTCGTAGGCTGCCAGTAAACCCCACAGCTGGTTGCCACAAAAAATTGGCACAATCACATAGGCTTTCGCTTGCAGGGATTCGAGCAGCGCTATGTAGCAGTCATCAAACCCTTCTAGATAAATGTTGTCAACACAGCACTGGCCAGACTTTTGGCGATAGCGCCCACCTGCTGTAGTTTGCAGATAGGTATCTTGAATCAGCACTTCTGACCCATCCATCTGCTTCACCACACAGGCCGCGTTGTCTACTAGCCCTTGAGTCAAGGTAGGATTGTCGGTTCTTTGAGGAATAATTGCATCCCAACCCGCCGCTACCGACTCTGCCACCACACCACCGCTCCAGTCTGGGTTGAACTGGTAAATTAGCGTGCGATCGCACCCTACCACTTGGCGCAAATCTTTTGTCGTAATATTAAAAATAGCCTTCAAATCCAGGCTTTGGCGCATGCGCAAAATCACCCGAGTGGTGGCGCGTTCTCGCTCTATCAGATCCTGAATTTTTGCTTCTGCGGCTCGACGTTCTTGAATCTCTGTTTCTAGGGTTGTATTGGTCTGAACCAGTTCGCAGGTACGTTCTTGCACGCGAGATTCTAGCCCCGCATAGGCTAGCCTTTTGGCAGCTTCTGCCCGCTGGCGCTGTAGCTCAGCCGCCGCCCGCCCCCCAAAGACTGACATGATCGCGGTGGTGCTGTCATCTTCAACTAGTGGTTTCGTGTCCAAAATGCAGAGTGTGCCAATTACCTCTTGCCCAGCATTAAACAGGGGAACTCCCACATAGCTGACTGCTTGCATTTCGCTAAAGCGGCTGCTGGCCGGAAACAAGTCCTGCAACTGCTCAGGAAAACAGCAGAGCTGTTGACGCTCTGCAACCAATCCACAAGGCAGACCCTGCATCACCAGGGTCGTATTCTCGGCTAGATGATCGACCGACCAAAAGGCCAAGGTGCGGCAGGTGTGGGATGCGGGGTCAACCACTTCTGAGATCAAAGCGTAATCTACGTTTAGAGCGCTAGACAGGTGGCGGACGAGCGCAGCAAAAAATTCTTCTCCCGTGACGGCTGAGGTGCCCGCCACAACTTGCCGTAGGCTGGCTTCAGTCCGATTCCGCTCCGCAATTTGCGTCTGTAGCTCTTGATTTAGACGCTCTAACTGCTGTGGACTTTGGCGCGGCAAGAACTGCGCCAGCACCGCTATTGCCCGCCTGCGTCCTAAGTAAATCAGGATGATCGCAATGGAACAGGAAGCGATCGCCATCCCAGCGTCGCTGTCCCCCGGCAGCAGCATCACAGGGAACTGCCACAAATAACTATGCCCCTGTGGAATGGATTGACTGGGCAGAATCAGACTTCTAATCAGCTCTAGCATTGGTGTTCAGAGACGTGTCTGAAAGTGAAAAGCAACGTTAACCATGCAAGATGCAGCCATGAACCGCGAGAATAGGCAGAAGAGATTGAATCAACCAATGATTTAAGCCTATGTATAAATACTGAACACAGCAATCAAGGATTAACTCTATCTTAAGTATTATCTTGGCGGTCTTGGTGGCTAAAGTAGCGAGGCCGTAATAAAAAGGAAAAGCCCTCTGCAACCAACCAAAAAACATAGTTGCAGATGAGCCTATTGCTATTTTTATTGGATTAGATTTTTAACGTGAATCGCTTTCTAGCACAGCCGAGAAACGATTGACACTCAGTTCATCCCTACCGCTATTGGGCTTTTTGTTTTTGATAGCGCAAAAAGATAAAGACGCCAAAGGCGATCGCCAGCCCACCCAAGACAATTTTTGAAACAGGGCCTAAATACTCATCCACCAGCTCGTAATTTTCACCTAGGGCATACCCTCCGTAGGTCAATAGCAGTGTCCAGATTAACGTTCCAGCGGTGGAGTAGAGCAAAAAGGCCAGCAGGTTCATCCGCGCCAACCCGGCAGGCAGCGAGATCAGCGTGCGTACCCCTGGCACCAATCGGCAGATAAACACCGCAAACCCACCATATTTGTTAAACCAGGCGATCGCCGTTTCAATATCGCGCCCCGATACCGTTAGCCACTTGCCATAGCGATCGGCCAGCCGCATCAGCCGACCCTCGCCCAAATACATCCCGGCAAAATACCAGGGGAACGCCCCCAGCACCGTGCCCACCACTCCCGCGACAACAGCCGGGACAAATTCCATATTGCCCTTGGAGACGGTAAATCCGGCCAGCGGCATAATCAGCTCTGACGGAATCGGTGGAAACAGGTTTTCCAAAAACATCAACAAGCCGATGCCCAGGTAGCCCAGGGATTCCATCGTCCGCGTAATCCAATCAACCATTGTTCAAGCCGGGGCTAAGTGAGCAATTTCACACAAGTAAGTGATTTGCAAGGGTTAGGAGCAAACCACTTATCCATACCGATTGATTTTTACTCAATCCTGAGAAATACTGCGATCACTTTAACATTTGAGTGTTGCTTTTTTGCCAGCTAAGGCTTAAGCAACACCCAAAGGTTAAAGTAAGTAAAATTCCTGTGAAGTTTTATCCTCCAGGACTACGCAATCCCTAAGTACCCGACGTCCAAGAATTGGTGTATTCAATCTGCTCGGCTGTGAGGTTGTCCACAGCAATGCCCATGGCTTGCAGCTTCAAGCGGGCAATTTCTGCATCCACTTCGGTAGGAATGGAGTGCAGACCAGGAGCTAGTTTGCCTTTATTCTTCACCAAGTATTCGCAGGCGAGTGCCTGGTTAGCAAAGCTCATGTCCATCACAGCGCTGGGATGGCCTTCGGCGGCAGCCAAGTTAACCAAGCGACCTTCGCCCAGCACCACCACCGATTTACCACTGGTCAGTTTATATTCTTGGGTAAACGGACGGACGGTTTTGATTTCGTCGGTCATGCTGCCGAGAGCTTTCAGATCGATCTCAATGTCGAAGTGACCCGAGTTGCAGACGATCGCCCCATCTTTCATCAGTTCGAAGTGCTCACCCCGGATTACGTGCTTGTTGCCCGTTACGGTGATGAAGATATCGCCCTGGGGAGCGGCGATCGCCATTGGCAGCACCCGGAAGCCGTCCATTACCGCTTCTAGCGCCTTGATTGGGTCAATTTCTGTGACAATCACATTTGCGCCCATGCCGCGCGCCCGCTGGGCGGTGCCCTTGCCGCACCAGCCATAGCCCGCTACCACAATCATTTTACCCGCTAGCAAAATGTTGGTGGCGCGAATGATGCCATCTAGAGTCGATTGACCCGTGCCATAGCGGTTGTCAAAGAAGTGCTTGGTATCCGCATCGTTGACGTTCATGGCGGGGAAGGTCAATACCCCATCCTTCAGCATGGCCTGGAGCCGGACGATCCCCGTGGTGGTTTCTTCGGTGGTGCCAATCAGGTCAGGGATTTGATGCTGACGCTCTTGAATCAGGGTCGCTACCACGTCGCTGCCGTCGTCCACAATGATGTTGGGGCGATGGTCAAGCGCAATTTGCAAATGCCGTTGGTAGGTGGCGCTGTCTTCTCCACGAAACGCAAAAACGGGGATACCGTAGTCGGCCACTAAGCTAGCGGCCACGTCATCTTGAGTAGACAGAGGGTTGCTGGCAATTAGCACCGCATCGGCTCCGGCATTTTTGATGGCGATCGCCAAGTGAGCCGTTTCGGTGGTGATGTGGCAGCAGGCGACTAGCCGCACACCCGCCAAGGGTTTCTCTTTAGCAAACCGTTCCTGGATCTCTCTGAGCACAGGCATCTCGCGCCCTGCCCATTCAATCCGCTGTTTTCCCTGCGCTGCCAGAGAAAGATCTTTAACTTCGTGCTTTACCTGAGTTGTGGTCGTCATGGGGATGGGGATTCAGAAATCTTAAGCATTTTACTCTTTCATTAGCCTACCTAGGATTGGGGAAACCGACAAACGTAACCCGCATCAGAGGATGTATCAATCCTGCTCGGTTAGTCAGAGCTACTAGAAGACGGCGCAAGTTTAGCTACTGTAGGGCGGGCATCTTGCCCGCGCAGGCTGGAAGCCTGCACTACGAATGGTAGGCAGATTTACGCTTCAGACTACTAGGCAACTGCCCTAAAAATAAACTCCGATAAAGAGTTATGGTAATCTCTATAACTTTTTCTTATCAAGAAGGGGATAGAATAGTGATATGTGTAGGAAGATTCAGCCTTCAACCTTCGTTAAACTCAAGTTTTTAGGCGCTACATGTACAATTTATCCTTTACCGCTTTAATTTATGGAACCTGGTAGTAGTAGAGTTGAACCTCACCCCGCCCAAGCTTTGAATCGGTTAGCAGATATTGCAGGCACATTGATTGCAGTTTTAACGCTAATCATTCCAGTTGCGGCGATCTCCTACTTCTCGTTGTCTTCCTCAGAAATCTTTTCTCCTGCCAGCTATCCCCCGGTTCCAGGTGCTCATTCAATGCTAAGCCTTGATGAATAGCAGTCAGTTTATCTCTGTGTGGAGATTGTAAGGAGTGCCCTGAAGCTATGGTGTACGCCTTGAGTCTTGTGCTAGCTTAGCCCCGGTCTCAGATATTTATTGCGGCAACCCTCGCAGCTAGAGTGCGACTCTTGTTGATGGATTGCCACTCAGACTGTTCAGAGACTGACCGTCTTCCCCTAAAATGCTATTCGGGGAGATGGTCTGACTGGCTGCTCGTCAGACGTGGGTTGAACGCCAGACGTTCAATATTTTGCATGGTGACCTACAGCATGATGACCTACAGCATGATGACCTACAGCATGATGCCTTAAATATATGCAGCAGGTACAGCGTAACGGGCGTTGACTGGGTGCTATCTGGCGCTAACTACTCTTCTCGACTATTTTCGTTAACCCTGGAGGACAACTGTGGATTTATCGCGTATTCCCCCCCAGCCCAAGCCTGGACTGATTAATGTGTTGGTAGAGATTCCGGCAGGCAGCAAAAACAAGTACGAATTTGACAAAGATCTAGGTGCACTTGCCCTAGATCGGGTGCTCTACGCGTCGGTGCAATATCCCTACGATTATGGATTCATCCCCAATACCCTGGCAGATGATGGCGATCCGCTAGATGGCATGGTGATGATGGATCAGCCTACATTTCCCGGCTGTGTGATTGCAGCGCGCCCAATTGGGATGCTAGAAATGATTGATGGGGGCGATCGCGATGAAAAAATTCTCTGTGTTCCCGACAAAGATCCCCGCTATACCAACGTCAAGTCTTTGGCAGATATTGCACCGCATCGCTTAGACGAAATTGCAGAATTCTTCCGAACCTACAAGAATTTAGAAAAAAAGGTGACAGAAATTCTGGGCTGGAAAGATGTCGATCAGGTCTTACCCTTGGTTGAACAGTGTATTGCAGCGTACAAGAAATAGCGCAGAAACACGGCTGATTTGGTACGTGAGACTCTGTAGAGAGGACTATGGAGCGATCGCGCTCTTGCCTCTCTACCCTCTGATGTCTTTTTCTCTTAGGTGGCTGTTATCGGTTTGCCTCTTTAGGCAAAAGCATGAGGTCAATTCCAGTTTCGACCTTTATACTAAAGGGCAGGTATTATAAACAGCGGTTGTAGTTTAAGGTTTGGTTTTAGCATTTGCCCGACTCGGATTTTAGAATTTAGAGAAACCTAGGAACGGCTAACGCCCATTTTTTTAGCTATTATTTCCCTCAGATAGGGGTTTTTCCAACTTGTGTCACCACCTATTCATTTGACAGCACATGTTAGGCTCTGATTTGTCTAACTCTATGCCCTCTGACTCTATGCCCCCTGAATCCGAGCGAGATCGTTCCCTGACGGGACGCTCATCGCCCCGGTTTATGGTGCAGTTCTGGGGCGTCAGGGGCAGCATACCCACACCAGGATTAGAAACAGCGCGCTACGGCGGTAATACTCCTTGTGTAGAAATTTGTGTGGCCGGGAAGCGGCTAATTTTTGATGGCGGTACGGGGTTGCGGATTTTGGGCAAGCATCTGCGCAAAGAAATGCCTGTAGAAGCACACTTGTTTTTTACCCATACCCATTGGGAGCGGATTCAAGGCTTCCCGTTTTTTGCCCCGGCGTTTGTGCCAGGTAACTGTTTCCATATTTACGGTGCCACGGGGCCGAATGGCGCGTCGATTAAACAGCGCTTGTCTGACCAAATGCTGCGGCCCAACTTTCCGGTGCCGCTGCAAAAAATGCAGTCTGATCTCAAGTTTGTTGATATTACACCGGGTTCAATGATTACCCTAGACGACGTAACAGTCGAAACGGTTGCTCTAAATCGCCCTACAGGCGCTCTAGGCTACCGGATTACCTGGGATGGGCATTCGGTGGTCTATGCTGCCGATACCGAGCGATCGCCTGATCAGTTAGCTCAAATCGATCAGAGCCTGATGTATCTGGCTCAACAAGCCGATGTGCTGATTTACGATGCATCCTACGGCGAACAAGCCTATCTTGACCCAGACGCCGCCGCAGGGCAACGGTCTGATGCGTGGCAGCTGGGGATTGATGTCGCGATCGCCGCCAATGTCAAAACGATGGTGATGTTTCATCATGATCCGTCTCACGAAGATGACTTTCTAGACCATGTAGAGCTTGAAGTTCAATCTCAATTTCGCCACGCCCAACTGGCTCGCGAAGGCATGATGATTGATGTGTTGAAAACAACGGCTGTTGATCCGTAGAGATTGCGGTAGCTCGAAGTTGATTCAAAAAGATTAGAAATAGAAGACAAAAAACTGGCTTCTCCTGAATTGGAGAAGCCAGTTTTGCATTTAGTCATGCGCTTAATCTAAGCGGTTTGAAGCGGTAGCTGTGGGTGGCTAGCCGGTTAAGGCCGCAAAAACATTGGTAAAAATCTCAATGCTCATGACCAGTAACGGAAACGCGATCCCCAGCAGCCCCACCCAGGACAGTAGCTGACCCAGTAGAGCCTGGAACACACGACGACGGGGGCGATCGCCAGTGGGTCTCGATTTCAGCAGCATCCGTACTCCCCAGCTCAGCACCAATGCTCCAACCATCCCTAGCGCCAGACTAAGGGCAAACCAAAGCATGAACCCGCCGCTCAACTGCGCCAACCCCACCAGTGGCAGTACTGCAAACACCAACACTTCCAGACTCAGCCAGATCCCTAAGCAGGTAAAAAAGTCTCGTCTAGCCGTTTCATTAATGATTGCAGTGGTCATGGGGGCTGCTCCTAAAACGTCATTTCTGCTTCTTGAACGCGCTCAACCTGCTTTTTCTTCAGCACTAGCATAATTTGAGCCACCGTCACAGCCGCCAAAAATGCCATCAGGCCCTTAATCCGGTTGGGGCTTTGCAGCACAATTTCTACATCCTTCTGGCCAAACCCACCGACATTGGGGTTCGAGGTCAGCGCTTCTGCGGCTGTCACCGACTGCCCTTCCGACACCAGCAGCGCTGGCCCTGCTGGGATCGCATCCACCACTGCCGCGCCTGACTCGGGTTGAATGGTGACTTGGGCGCTGCCGTCATCGGCTTTGACAATTTTGCTGATGGTGCCCGCGACTGATGCCGTGTAAACCGCGTTATTGCTCTTTTCACCAGTAGGATAAACCTGTCCACGGCCCCGATTTCCGCCTACGTGAATCGAGTATTTACCGAAATAAACGCTCTTGTCGGTACCGGGATCGGGAGAGAGAACTGGGAATACAATTTCTTGATATTGGTCACCGGGCAATGGCCCGACAATGACAATGTTGGGCTGGGTATCGCTATAGGGCTGGAGCAACGCTGTTGAACCCACTTCTTCCAGCAGATCTGGAGGAATGCGATCCTCGGGAGCAATTTTGAAACCCTCGGGGAGAATCATGACTGCACCGACGTTGAGTGGTCCCAAACTGCCGTCGCCCAACACTTGCTGAGCACTGGTATCGTAGGGGACTTTGACCACGGCTTTGAACACCGTATTGGGTAATACAGACTGGGGCACTTCTACTTCGGTAGGCTTGGCGGCCAGATGGCAGTTGGCGCACACAATCCGCCCAGTGGCTTCGCGGGGGCTAGCGTAGTTTTGCTGCGCCCAGAAGGGATAGGCGGCAGCAGATTGGGGTACGACCAAGTCGCCTGCGAAGAAAAAAAGTGTGGCTACTAGAGCAATTAATACGCCGCTAGAGATAGCCTGAGGATGACGGACTAAATGGGATGACCAAACCTTGAATTTCATTGCTATGCGGTTCAATAAACAAAGGATTTCGGCGGATTTTAACAAAAGCGTTTGACCAAGTAGCGGCTCTAGGACCACCAAGGCTCTTCGCCCGTACGGAAATCGGTTTCCGTCCAGGTTGACAGGGCAATGGTGCCTGCTTCAGTCACATCTGCATGCGCTAGCGGTAGGGATAGCGGAGCCGGCCCGCGCACTACTTTGCCAGCACTGTTGTATTGAGACCCGTGGCAGGGGCAGATGAATTTATCTTCGCTGGCGTTCCACGGCACCACACAACCCAAGTGCGTACAAACAGCGTTGATCCCGTAGTTGGCGATCGCATCAGAGCTTTCGACCACAATATAGGTCGGGTCGCCCTTCAATCCTTGAGCCAAGACGCGATCGCCGACACTATGACTAGCCAGAAAGTCTTTTAAGACAACGGGATTGCCCAAAGCATCTTTTGCAGTTACACCGCCGCCTGAGCCACCGCTAGAGGGAGGAATAAAATATTTGACCACGGGATAGAGCATCCCAAGACCTGCTCCCGTTACTGCCCCGAAGGTGAGGAGATTCATAAATTGGCGACGCCCCAAATCGGGCACGTCGGACGGTCCAGAAGCTTGAGCCATAGTGTGAACGGAACGTATGGGGTAAGAACGTGGATGAATTAAACCTTGCCCGCTATATGAGGCATTAGCCTTGAGCAGCAATGGTTTACAGTTTTTCTAGAAGTATTATTGCACTTCTGCTGTGCCCAAAGTGAAACCAGGGCAAAAGAGGGTGGTTTCTGTAAACAAACGTAAACAAAAGGAGACTATGACGGGCGATGAACTGCACCAGCTATTGCTAACCAAGTGGGGACGCTCGTTTGACGTTCAGTTGCGCAAGGTTCAGGGGAAGATTTTTTTTCAGGTGATGTGGAAATACCTAGAACAAGCGTCATTTCCAATGACAGAAGCAGAGTATCTGGAGCACCTAGAAGACGTGACCACGTATCTCAATGCCTGGGGCTGCACGGATCGAGTGGAGCAATATATTGGCCAGACTAGCGATCGCCCCCGGTTGGGGAAAGCGGTCAGTATTCCCATTGACCTAGGCGATCGGACATCAGAGTGGATTTTGGAATAGGGCGCGGCTAGAGCGTGTTCCAGCCTTGCCCCAAACTAGTTTAGATCTACACCCAAGAAGCGATCGAGCAACCGAGTTCGCCAAATTAGCCGCAGCAATAGGCACCATTCCAATGCGACTAGGCCAATGTAGAAGTAGCTATTTAGACTTAAGGAGGTGAGTTCAAAAAACTGGCTTAACAGCGGCACCGATACAATCACGATATATAGACCCAGCAGCACTACCGCCATCAAGGTGTAGCGCCAGTCTCCACTCAGCGGTTCTCCGCCCACCCAAGCCGTTGTCGGGGGTTTCAGAAAGGGAATGAGACAGAGTTCTCCCATAATTAGAATGGCCACTAGAGCGCTGCGAGGAATGGCGTAGTCTAGCTGCGTTAATTCTTGAGAAGGTGATAAATCTAGGACAGCGCTGACCAAAAACAGCAGGTAAACCAGCAGGGCCACCAGTGTCAAGGTGAGGGTGGAGGGAATGACAAAATGCAGCATCGATCGCACCATGCTGCGAGGCGATAGGGCCACGGGCTTGGCCCAGAGGGGGATAAAGATCGTCGGTAGGCCCACCCCAATTAGCGTCACGATCGCACTTTGCTTGTTTTCTAACGGAAAACTATCGGTGACAATTGAGGTTGAGAAAATTAGCAGCGTCACGCAGAAGACGCGCACCATGAACAGCTTCATCACGTCTTGAATGCCACTGCGGATGCGTTGCCCTTCTAGAAACGCATGGGGTAAGGCGGCGAACGAATCTTTTAGCAGCACAATGTCGGCCACGCCACGGGTGGCTTTGCTGCCACTTTCCATGGCGATCGCCAGATTTGCCTGCTTCAGCGACAAAATGTCGTTCACCCCATCGCCAATCATGGCGACATAGCGCCCGGATTGGCGCAACGCTCGCACCAGGTCGGCTTTTTGATCGGGGGTGATGCGGCCAAACACGGTATGGGTTTGCGCCACTTGAGTCAGTTGAGCCGAGTCCATCTTGGCCAGGTCTGCTCCCGAAACCATGCGCAGGTCATCGCCCAACCCCGCCTGTTTGGCCAAGGCCGCAACGGTCTGCGGATTGTCTCCCGAAATGATTTTTACCTCTAGCCCTGCTTGCTTGAACCCCTGAAGCGTTTCATAGGCTTCTGGGCGCAGCTGATCGCTAAAGCACAATAGTCCCAAGGCCGTCAGGTCAGGAGGAAGTTGGGATGCCTGCGCTTGAGTCTGCAAGCTTGTCCAATCGGGGCTGGCCGCAAACAGGACGACGCGCAGCCCTGCGGCAGCCAGGGAGACGATGCGATCGCTGATTTGGGCATCTAAACTGGCCACTTTTGCTAGGACTTCGGGAGCCCCTAACACATAGGTTCCAGCCTGGGGAAATTGGTCGAAGGCTAAAGCACTCCACTGCCGACTGGAGGAAAACGGCACCTCGACCACGGGCGATCGCTGCCGTCCTTCACAGGCAAGGGCGATCGCATCACTGGTGCGATTGCGGGCACTGGCACTCGCCGCAAAATTACCTAGCAGCGATCGCACCTCTGCGTCCGAAATGCCGATCGGTTCGATGCTCTGTAGCATCAGCTGGTTGGTGGTTAGGGTGCCAGTTTTGTCTAGGCACAGCACATTGACATTGCTGAGCGATTCTACCGCATTGGCCTGCTGGATCAGCACATCTTGACCCAGCATCCGCACAGCACCCAACCCGTAGGCCAGCGTGATCGCCAACAGCAAACCGGCTGGCACTAGCCCCGCTACCACAGCCGCCCGCTGCACGACATCGTTGATTGAGAGCGATCGGCTTAAAAAGCTAATCCCAATTAAAATCCACAAAAAGCAGGCAATCAGCACGAACACGCGAATAATCACGTTGATTTCGCGCTGAAGGGGCGTGTAAACATGCCGAAATTCACGCGCTCCCGTCATCAGCTGGTAAGCCAGCGTTGCTTTGCCAACTTGCTGTGCTTCATAACACGCCGTGCCGCTGACACAAAAACTGCCAGAAAACAACGGCTGCCCCGCCGTTTTAGGCACCATCTCCGATTCTCCAGTTAAGAGCGACTCATCGACCTCAACATGCCCATCCCCCACGACCTGCCCATCCACCAAAATTTGATCGCCCGATCGCAGCAGCAGCACATCGCCTAGCACAAGTTCACTCGGCTCGACCTCACGCTCTTGGCCATTGCGAATTACTGTAGCGCGGGGTCGATTCAGCAGGGCGATTTGATCTAACTTGCGTTTGGCCCAAATTTCTTGATAAATATTAATAATTACGCCACCAAAGATGACCACAATCACCAAAAAGCCATCTCCAGGGCGGTGCAGCAGCAGCATAACCACGCTGATGCCAAAGAACACAGCGTTAATAAACGTAAACAAATTTTCCCGAAAAATTTGGGCGTAAGAACGACTCGTTTGCAGTGTGACGTTGTTACCCTGCCCTGAGGCGCGCCGGACAATTACTTCATGCTCCGTTAACCCATCCGGTAGAGAGGAGCAGCGAAGATTAGCTTCACTCATAAAAGGTCATAAAACCATCTATATTGCCGTTAGTGTAACAAGATGGCGAACTCGCGCTCTGAATTTCGAACGCATCGAAGCCTGTTCCAGCTCATATTCTATGGATTTCTTCAGAAGATGGGTCAAAAAAATTAGGGGCCAGCCCCCGCTGCCCCTAATACTTTTAGAGGTGCCTAAATCTAGGCAATTGAGAGTGAACCTCTAAGTCTCTCAGAATAACGGCTAAATCAATGATCAAACCTCACCCGTTGGAATCATACAATCGGGCGATCGCCTGTTCAATTAGGCTCAAACGGCTTAAACACCCGCCTAATACTCGGGTACCGTAGCATCGACCTCACGACTCCAGGCGGTAATCCCCCCCTTCACATTCGTGCCACTGATGCCCGCTCTCTCGTTCAAGATGGCCAGCGCTTTGGCCGAGCGTCCACCCAATTTGCAATGGGCAATCAGCCGATGCCCATTGAGCAGATGCTTGACTCGGCTCACCCCATCTCCATTTTCGATATCGGGCAGCGGAATTAAGAGCGCGCCCGGAATTTGAGCAATCTCATACTCATTCGGATTACGTACATCGATCAGTACATAATCGTCTGCATCACTGTCTAACAGCTGCTTCAACTCGGTTACGGTGATCTCTTGCAGGTCGGCCTGTTGCTGTGCTTCCATTGCTTTTGCCTGGGGAATTCCACAAAATTCTTCGTAGTCAATTAGCGTTTCAATGACGGGGCGGACGGGGTTAGGCCGCAGCTTCAGTTCTCGAAATGTCAGGTCGAGGGCATTGTACAGCAACAGCCG
>CASBQJ010000444.1 GCA_949127705.1 Synechococcales cyanobacterium PMM_0085 | reverse complement strand
GGGCAATCAGTTCGCGACCCTTAGCCACGGTGGCCTCGGTATCGTACGACAGGCGCGCATCGACTTCCGTTGAAACCCGCTTGGGCACAATGGCAAGAATCTTTTTGCCAAACGCAACGGCGAGGCGATCGAATGCGATCGCAGCGACTTCTGTTGCGGTAGCAGCGTCTCCTGCATCCTGACGGGCTTGCTTTAGGGTCTCATCCACAATTTCCTGATATTGCGGCATTTGAGCCGCCGCCGTAATCAGCGACGGATTGGTGGTGGCATCTCGCGGCGTAAATTTTTCGATCGCC
The DNA here is from genome assembly GCA_949127705.1 of Synechococcales cyanobacterium PMM_0085. Classification (GTDB taxonomy): domain Bacteria; phylum Cyanobacteriota; class Cyanobacteriia; order Elainellales; family Elainellaceae; genus CASBQJ01. Next base: position 16,669 of record CASBQJ010000444.1, on the reverse strand, counting down.
TGAATGTCTCCGGTATCCGCCACCACGACAGTCATCTCGCGCAGTTGCTCTAATAAGGTTCCAGCCATTATGTCCTCCCAAGCGATTGAAACAGTTTGATTTCGGTGATCTAGTAGTCTGAGGCGTAAATCTGCCTACCATTCGTAGTGCAGGCTTCCAGCCTGCGCGGGCAAGATGCCCGCCCTACAGTAGCTAAACTTGCACCGTCTTCTACTAGTTGTGTGATCTGGCTTTAGTGATCTGGCTTTAGTGATTTGGGTTTTGATACGTTGATCCTAACTGATGATTTAGAAACGGCATTCCACTGCACTAGAAGCCTTAACCTGTGTATCAGAGACAGCAGGCTAAGGGTCTAACTATGGGGGTAGACAATCTGGTAGACGGAGATACAATTTTTAGTCTGGCGCGGAGTGGATGATGGCGGGGCGGCATTCTGCAACATAGGCCTGCACCAAGAGGTCGATGCCCGTAATGGCTGTGCCAACCACAACTGTATAGGCTCCTAGGTCGAGTGCCTGCCGCACCATCTCAGGGGTAGCAATGCCGCCTTCACAGATGATCGGCGTCTCTAGTTTAGCGACTAGCTGACGGAGCAGGTCAAAACCTGGTGGCTTCAGGTGGCGCGTTTCGGCGGTGTAGCCATAAAGCGTGGTGCCCACGCAGTCGGCTCCGGACTCAACGGCGGCGATCGCCCCCTCTAACGTATCCACATCGGCCATCACAGGCTTACCTAGATAATCGTGAATCTGCTGAATTAATGTGCCTACAGTTTCTCCCTCTGGGCGCGGACGCCGCGTGGCATCGATTGCAATCATGTCGGCTCCAGCGCGGGCGATCGCCTGAGCATGGACAAACTGCGGCGTAATGTAGACCTCTGACCCCTCGATCTGCTGCTTCCACAGCCCAATAATTGGCACATCCACCCGCTGCCGTACCGCTTCCACATGGGCTGGCGTATCGATCCGCACCCCCACCGCCCCCTGGAGCACTGACGCATGGGCGATCGCGGCAATCACCGACGGTTCATGCAACGGCGACTCTGCCGGAGCCTGACACGACACCACCAAACCACCCTGCAGCGCCTGCATTAGAAGACTATTACCCGCCATCCGTTTTTCCCGCCCAGACAAACTGCATGATCAATCCATAGGATAATGTAATATGCACTCTGCTTCATCCTCAGGGCATAGTATTTAAGTTTTAGGAGAAAGCTTTGACCACTACCACCCATCTGAAAACAACCCGTTCAGAAGAAATCTTTGCTGCGGCGCAGAAACTCATGCCGGGGGGGGTAAACTCTCCTGTGCGTGCGTTCAAATCGGTGGGTGGACAGCCCATCGTTGTAGATCGAGTGAAGGACGCCTACATGTGGGATGTCGATGGCAACCAATACATCGACTACATCGGCACTTGGGGACCCGCAATTTGCGGCCACGCCCACCCCTACGTGATCAAGGCCATCCAAGCAGCAGCAGAGAAAGGCACCAGTTTTGGCGCGCCCAACTATCTAGAGAATGTGCTGGCAGAAATGGTGATTGACGCCGTGCCCAGCGTGGAAATGGTGCGCTTTGTCAACTCTGGCACCGAAGCCTGCATGTCGGTGCTGCGCCTGATGCGCGCCTTTACTGGGCGTGAAAAAATCATCAAATTTGAAGGCTGCTACCACGGCCACGCCGATATGTTTTTGGTCAAAGCTGGCTCTGGTGTGGCTACCCTGGGGCTGCCAGATTCTCCAGGTGTGCCCAAGTCCACCACTGCCGCCACGCTTACCGCTCCGTTCAACGACCTAGAAGCCGTAAAGGCGCTGTTTGTCGAAAACCCAGGTGACATTGCCGGGGTGATTCTCGAACCCGTGGTGGGCAATGCTGGCTTCATTCCACCCGATGCTGGCTTTCTAGAAGGCTTGCGTGAACTCACCCAGGAATACGGCGCACTGCTCGTGTTTGATGAAGTCATGACCGGTTTTCGGATTGCCTACGGCGGTGCCCAAGCAAAATTTGGCATTACTCCCGACCTCACCACGCTGGGCAAGGTCATTGGTGGCGGCTTACCCGTCGGAGCCTACGGCGGGCGGCGCGACATTATGCAAATGGTGGCTCCGGCTGGCCCGATGTATCAAGCGGGGACGCTCTCTGGCAACCCGTTGGCGATGACAGCCGGGATCAAAACCTTGGAACTCCTGCAACGTCCCGGCACCTACGACCAGCTAGAGCGGATCACCAAAACGCTAGCAGATGGCCTAGTTCAAGTGGCTCAAGAAACGGGGCATGCCGCCTGTGGGGGTTCCATTAGCGCCATGTTTGGCTTTTTCTTTACCGCAGGCCCCGTACACAACTACGAAGATGCTAAAACCTGTGACCTGCAAAAGTTTGGCCGCTTCCACCGAGGCATGTTGGAGCACGGCGTTTACCTAGCACCCTCGCAGTTTGAAGCCGGGTTTACCTCACTGGCGCATACCGATGAAGATGTCGATCGCACCCTTCAGGCCGCTTGCGAGGTGATGGCAACGCTGTAGACTTGCCGTCAATTCCCATCGATCAAGCTGATAGAACCGAGTGTGGCATTGCCACACTCGGTTCTTCTAAATGAGTCAATAGACTAAGGCGCAAACCTCCTTTCTCCTTCCCTTCATGATCATCACGATCGCCAGCTTTAAAGGCGGCGTTGGCAAAACTACATCGGCGATCCATCTGGCCGCTTTCTTACAGAGCCAGGGCGAAACGCTGTTAATTGATGCCGATCCCAATCGATCGGCGACGGGATGGGCACAGCGGGGCGATCTGCCGTTTGAAGTGATTGATGAGTGGCGATCGCCCCGCCGCATGCGGAATTTTGACCATGTGGTGATCGATACCCAGGCCAGACCGATCCAGCGAGATTTGGAACTGCTGACCGATGGCTGCGATTTGCTGATCTTGCCCACGACGCCAGATGTACTGGCGTTGGATGCGCTGGTCTTAACGCTGGAATGTCTACAGGCGATTGGGGCCAATCGCTACCGAATTTTGCTGAATATTATTCCGCCCAAGCCCAGTCGCGAGGGTGAAACCGTGAAACAGATGCTCAAAGATGCCGAATTGCCTGTGTTTGAGACGGGAGTGCGGCGACTGGCAGCGTTCCAAAAGGCGGCAAGAGCGGGCGTGTTGGTCTATGCGATTAAAGAAGCGCGGGCAGCAGACGGGTGGCAAGACTATGTGCAGGTGGGGCAAGAAATGCTGGCGGGCGTATGAGTAGGGAGGCATTGCAGGGGCGGTTAGCGGCGCATGTGGAGGCGGTGGCACGCGATCGCGATCCGTTTTTGGCGACCCAGGGGCATTTTTATGTGCAGCACTATATTCAGCAAGAACTGAGTCAGTGGGGAGCAGTCGAACGGTTTGAGTTTTGGGTGAACGGTCGGCAACATCGCAATTTTATTCTGAACCTACCAGGGCAAACTCAGGCAAAGGCGCTGCGTCCGCCGATCTTGATTGGTGCCCACTATGACGCGGTGCCCAACAGCCTTGGAGCCGATGATAATGCGACGGGGGTAGCCGTGCTGCTAGAATTGGCGCGATCGCTAGCGGCTCATCCGGCTCGCTACCCGGTGCGGCTGGTGGCGTTTGACCTAGAAGAGCTTGGCCTCCAGGGCAGCCAGCAGTATGCAGCAATGCTAGTTCAGCAGCGGCAGCCCCTGCGGCTCATGCTATCGCTAGAAATGCTGGGCTATTGCGATCGAACGCCCAATTCTCAACGCTACCCGCCCGGTCTCCACTATTTTTATCCCAACCGGGGCGACTTTATTGCCCTAGTTGGCAATTTAAAAACAATTCCCGATATGTGGCATCTAAAACGCGCCTTTCACAGCCTTGGGCAGGTGCCCTGTCAATGGCTCCCAGCGGGGCAGCGCGGCAAACTGGTGCCCGATACCCGCCGCAGTGACCATGCGCCGTTTTGGGACGCGGGCTATGGTGCGGTCATGGTGAGCGATACCGCAAATTTGCGCAATCCTCACTACCACCAAAATAGCGATCGCCCCCAAACCCTTGATCTAGAATTCCTCACGGGCGTGTGTCAGGGGCTGCTGCACGGCATCCAAACGCTTTAGGCGCTGGCTATCTGCCCCCATCAATAGCGAATCCTGGGATCGACGTAGGCGTTGAGAATGTCGATCAAAATGGAGGCGATCGCCACAATCACCCCGAAAAAGACCATTACCCCTTGGACTACTGGATAATCACGAAACTCGATCGCCTGGTAGAGCCGATTCGCCAAACCGGGCCACGAAAAGGTCACCTCCGTCAAAATTGCCCCGCCCAACAGCGACGCCACCGTAAGCCCCAGCACCGTAATCACCGGAATCAGCGCATTTTTCAGGGCGTGAGCAAACACAATCCGCCGTTCTGGGATCCCCCGCGCTCGCGCTGCCTCCACATAATCAGCCCGCAGCGTTTGCTTTAGGTTAATTCGCACAATGCGCTCAAATACACCGCTGATCAAAAGTCCCAGGGTGAGGCTGGGTAGAGTCAGGTAATACAACGCTACAAAAAACGCCTGAACGTTACCCTGCAACAAGCTGTCCACCAGATACAGCCCCGTCCATCCCTGCGGCGGTGTCATGGTCAGAGGAAAGCGGGTACCAATGGGGAACCAGCGCAACTGCACCGCAAACACCAGCTGCAACACCATGCCAAACCAATACATCGGCACCGCATAGGTAATGATGCCAAACAGTCGCCCGCCCGCATCTAGCGCCGTGTTGGGTCGTGAGGCCGCTAAAGCCCCAACCAGCACTCCTACCGTTACCGCCACCAGCATACTAAATACCGTTAGCTCTAAGGTGGCTGGGAAATGGACTTGAATAATCTGCCATACCGTTTGCCCCTGCGTCGTCAGAGATGATCCCAAATCTAACCGCAGCAGGCTGCCCATATAGTTCAAGTATTGCAGCCACAGCGGCGCATTTAACCCCAGCCGCTCTCGTACCGCCTCTTTTACTTCCTCCGGTGCCCGTGCTCCCAAAATGGCATCTACCGGGTCACCGGGCGTTGCCCGAAGTAACAGAAACACCAGCGTGGTAATGGTCCACAGCATTAAAGGAGCGAGCAGCAGCCGGGAGAGAACGTAGTAGCGCAGGGCAGAGGAGCGGGACATGATTTATCGATGGGTGAAGAGGGCGGCGCTAGGGATCAAGACCCGGCTACTTGCCGATTTGCCACAGTAAAAACTGCTGCGTTGGCTGAATGCTGACGCCGTTCACGCCATTTTGGGCAAAGACATAGTCTTTGTTTTGCCACAGCGGAATGTAGGGAACATCGGCCGCCATGATGTCTTGTAGCTCTGTAATTAGGGCATCGCGGGTTTTGGGGTCTTGTTCTGCCCGCTGCTTCTGCACCAGATCGTTGGCTTTAGCACTGTAATAAAACGACCCATTGCCCTGGCTAGCTCCTTTGGTGCAAAGGGTTTGGGGCGATCCTTGGTCGCAGCTTAAGAAGGGTTGAATGAAGGTATCGGCATCATAAAAATCGGGATACCAGTTGAGTAAGACGGTGGTGTAGGCTCCTTCGTCTACGCCCTTAGACAGGGTGGCTCGTTCGGCGCTGTTGACGGTAACGTTGACCAGTCCCGGCAAGCCCTTTTCGATCGATTGTTTGAGGGTGTTGGCGACGTTGCCCCGTGTAGACGAGGCGGAAGGGTACCAAATTTCAAAGCTGAGCGGTTTGGCTTCAGAGTAGCCAGCCGCTGTGAGTAACTGCTTAGCTTGCTCAAAGTTACCGTCGCCGTAAGCCGCTTTGAACACGGGCTTGTAGGTGCTAAAGCTGGTGGGAAGCAGGCTATAGAGCGGGTCGGCCTGTCCTTGAAACACCCGCTGGTTAATCAAATTGCGGTCAATCATGGCGGCGATCGCCTTGCGCACATTTAGATCCTTCGTCGGCTCTAGTTTCTGGTTCAAGGTCAAATAGTTAACCACCGTGGTTCCTGCCTCAATCACCTGCCAGCCGCCGGTTGAGGCATCTTTCTCCAGACTAGAGATTTGGTCGGGTTCGAGGGTTTGGTAGGCAATATCTAACCCCTTGGTTTTGAAGGTGTTGTAGAGGTTGGCAGAACTAGCATAAATCTGAATATCAACACCTTGATTAGCAGGCTTTTCACCCCAATAGTCGGGGTTAGCATCGAGTTTGATCGCATCTGGGGTCAACGCCGCCAGCTTATAAGGCCCACTGCCGATAAAGCTAGTCGGCTGCATTTTGCCTTCGCCAATTTCGTAGGCGGTGGGTGGAACGGGCGTCACACCCCAAAACGTCAGCAATGAGGTAAACGCGGCAAAGGGGGACTTGAGCTGGATCGTGAGTTCATATGTGCCGCTGGCCTCTACCGTAGCGATCTGGTCAGACAGCAAAAAGGCAGGACCGCCGCCATTTTTGATGAACCGCTCAATCGAAAATTTCATCACTGCCGCATCAAACGGGGTGCCATCGTGTAGTTTTACCCCCTTTCGCAGCGGGATAGTGTAGGTTAAGCCATCTTTGCTAATGGTGGGTAGCGCGGTTGCCAGTTGGGGAGCCAGTTCGGTGGTGCCAGGGGTGTAGGTGTAGAGGCGATCGCCCATGTTGTAGAGCAAGATCCCGGTGAAAATCGTGTAGGCATCAGCCGGATCGAGCGTTTCTACCTTTTGGGTGGTGCCCATCGTCACCCGACCATTACCGCTAGGACTGGCACCAGTCGTCGTGGGTGACGCGGTGGAGGGTGGGTTAGACGGTGCCCCACAGCTCACGATCAGCCCCGCACAGAGGCTAAACAGCACTCCAAACTGAAGCAGCGATCGCCACGGTTGACGCACAGCTGCCAGCGGACGAAAAAACACAAACCCTTTCATAGCAAACTACCTGAAATGCCTACCAAACCGTCACCAGCAACACTAGAACTTTATACACCGACAGCCGCCATATTGCCAAAGACTTTGACAATATGGCTGCTGCTGACGTTCAGTTGATTCACCGCAAAGGCTAGCTCGCGTAGCCCGAACTGGCAAGCTCGTGCTGATTCCAGGCTGGAGGATTTTGCCGCTGCTTGAGGCGAGTCCGCCAAGTGCGAATTTGGTCGGCAGTTTTGGTAAAAGGAGAGAACCGAGTACTATCATCCTGCTCTTGGTCGAGGTTGGGGGCACCCGCCAGCCGCCGCTGAGTATTCATGCAGTCGGCTAAATTATCCAGATAAGGTTCTAAATCAAGCGCCCGCAAGACTTGATCCACCGACTGGTAGCGATCGCGCAATGACACCCGCAGCATTCGAGTTAATACTTTGCCGAAGTGGTCGCTCACGTCTACCTCGTCTTGCCACATAATTTCGGCAGTGACGGGCTCATACACAAATTCCATCGGCGGTCTGCCCGTCAGCAAGTAAAGGCAGGTGACCCCCACCGCATAAATATCACTGGCATAGGTAGGACGCAGAGCCAGCTGTTCGGCTGGCGCAAACCCCATTGTGCCCACAAATTGTGTACTGAGTAATCGGTTCGACGTGCTACCAACATCCGATATTTGCTCTTTGACCGCACCAAAATCGATTAAGACCAAGCGTCCATCATCTTGGCAGCGAATCAAGTTTGGGGGTTTAATGTCGCGATGAATCACCTGTTGCTCGTGCACAAACTGTAGGATGGGCAGCATCTCGTGCAAAAACTGCTTCACGGCGCGTTCTGACTGCACGCCCTTTTGCTTGACTTCTTTGGTCAAGGTGAGACCCCGCACGTATTCTTGTACCAGGTAAAATTCTCCGTCAACTTGAAAATAGTCGAGCAGGCTAGGAATGTGAGAATGGCTGCCCAACTGACTGAGAATTTTGGCCTCGCGCTCAAACCGCTCGCAGGCTCGGCGCAGCACCACAGGACTATCTACCTTTGGACAGAGCTGCTTAATCACGCACAGCGAAGCCCCCGGCAAGGTCACATCTCTGGCTAAAAACGTCATCCCAAAACCGCCTCGTCCTAATGCTCTCAGGACTTGATAGCGATCGCGAAACAACTGGCCTGAGTTGCATAGCTGAGCAGGCTGTGTCAATTGTCGATTAGATTGGCGTGAATTCGGTAACGACACGGTTGAAGATTCCATAGCGTGAAACCAAAGCCAAATGTATAAGACGGATCACTGTAAAGAACCAATTCACAGTTAACAGCTTTACATATGATGAAGTCTTGATGAAATTGTCCGTGATTATTCGTTGGGCTACATCCGTACATTTGTTGATTTTGGCAAACCTAGCCACCAACCTAAACAATAAACCTAACTCACAGCCCCATCAACTGTCCATGGAAATACCTGGACGAAGGCATCAATCAAACCTCCCAGTACTGAGTGATGTCATATCCTAGTTCTGCTACCAGTTGGCGCAGCAGAGGCAGGCTCAGGCCAATCACATTGCTGTGGCAACCCATCAGCTGTTCAATGAACAAGCCGCCGCGTCCCTCTAACGCAAAGCACCCGGCACAGTGCATCGGTTCTCCTGAGTTGACGTAGGCCATAATTTGGCGATCGCTAACGTGAGCAAAATGAACTTGGGTCATTTGGCAGCGCCCGATAGTTTTACCTTGAGCGCGATCGATCAGGACATGTCCGGTATATAGTTCGCCGACTCGACCGCGCATCTGCTGCCACCGGGCGATCGCCTCTTCTGGGTGAGCTGGTTTGCCATAAATTTCACCATTGAGTGCTAGCACCGAATCACAACCCAACACCAGCGCATCTGGAAATTGTTCAGCGACCACAGTTGCCTTGCCCTGCGCTAGCTTTTGCACCAATACACTAGCGTTGGGTTCTCGAATTTGAGCCTCGTCAAAATCGCTAGGACAGACGATTGGGTCGATGCCCGCCATTTGTAATAATCGCCGTCGGGCTGGAGAGGCTGACGCCAAAACGAAGGAAGGAAGCATAAGCAAAAACCAGTCCTCAAGGTGAAACAAAACTATACCTACTGCCAAAAGCTGGCTTTCTAGCTTCATAGAATCATCAAATTTAGTCTGATACTATTCCATGGCTGCGGGCAAGCTAAATAAGGAAGCGGCTACAACTATCCCGTTTTCAATGGCACCGATGGAACATAAGAGGGCGTTATGAGTATTGAGAGAATTGTTGAACAAGCTCTCCAAGCTGGCTATTTGACACCTACCATGGAGGCAGAAGTAGGTCGAATCTGCGACATGGCTTCTGAGCTTTCAATTGAAGAGTACATGGCATTAGATCGATTGATGGGTTCGTTGCTAACTGGGGAAGTGGTAGCGGTGCCCCGCAAACAATTCATCAATGTCATGGAAGAACTGGTGTTGACAGAGGCGATCGCGCGAGTATCAGAAGTTGAAGCTACCACTGACTGCACCTTAGACTTGGGCGATATTGCTGCCTATGCGCTGAATCGGCTTCCCCCACTCTATGCCACCACCGAGGAAGGCGCTGAATATCAGCGAGGTCGCGCCCAAGAAGGGCTGAAAACTCTCATTGCCCAGCAGGTAAACGATGCCATTGGGCGCAGCCTCGATCGGCCTGAGTTCTTTCCCGAACGGCAGGCGATCGCCAAACCGCTCCAAGATGAGATTTTAAATCAGGTGAGTAAAATCTTGAATACCTGTGCCCATAAGTTTGAGGTTCACGCGAATTGATCCCAGCTCTAGGGTGGGCAATGTCCACTCTACTTGATCCTCAATCAAACCAAGCCGCTACTCCAACCCCTCACGGTCGGGTTCGGCCGACCTCTCACCTCCCTGATTTGCATCATCTTCAGCGGCACTAGGTATCGGCTCAAACACCGGGCAGTAGCCATGGGGGGTTACCTTAAACCCAAATAAGGAAGACGCCTGACTCCAGCAGCGTTGCCCCCGGTAATGCAGGCAATTGCCACAGCACTCTAGTTCTGAGGCGATCTGGTCATCACCGGCTTGACTCAGCCATTCGCGCTGTGGAATGCCCCTCAATACCAACTCATCCCCCTGCCACCGCGCCTGCACCATGCCCGTATCGGCAAAGCTTTGCCACCTAGAGTCAGAGATTAGCGTGGGGGGGAGTAAGACGGTGACTCCGTCGGCGGTTTCTGTTAATTCACCTTCGTAGTGGGTTTCGGGCGCTGCGGGTTGCAGGAACGTGTCTCCGATGGGTAGCTCTACCGGAGTTCCTACATTGGGTGTATGAAGATGATAACGGGTTTGCAAATCTTCTAAGCTGGCCAAGTCGGCTAGGTAGTTGGCCGGGCCATGGACGAAGATGACGTGCTGGGGGCGCAGGTTATGAATCAGTTGCGTAGTGCCAGTCCCATCACAATGGTCGCCTAGTAAATAGGTATCTAACGTTAGCCGTCCGGCGCGCACTAGGGCCTGAAGGGAGGGAGAAGAGGTCACCTTTTCTTCCATCAGTCGGTCGATGGCTCCAGATCGTCCGGGCTGCTGAGGCAGCAGTAGCAGCCACGGCAAATTGCCTGCTTGAATATATTGGCTGAGTTCGGCGCTGTGGTGCGTGAGGACAATAGAGGGCGTCTGCCCCGATAAGGCAATATCGCGCAGTCCCGCTTCGGCGGGAAGACGGCGAACGCGAGGGCGAACGCGCTCATCCCAAAACAGCGGCTGGTGGCGGGCAAAGTTTTGCACGCTACTAGGAAAATGGGGCAGCAGCTCTAGGTAAGAGTCACAGCCCGCTGCCACTAAGTCATCGACCCAGATGTCAATCGGTCGCCCGGTAAACTGATGATGGCTCCGCAACAGCATTAATAATTCTTGCCCCAGCCCTAGGGTGGGTACCGGGAATAAAACCGATTTCGAGTCGGCGATCGCTTGGTTGATGCGCTCGGCTAGCAGATTCTCTTGCTGCCGCCGATGGGGATGGCGCGAGGTGCCATAACTGCCTTCAACAATTAAGACATCGGGCTTTAATCCTCGCATTTCTTCTAACGGCAAGCCCTCAACCAAGCGAGAATTAGACAGCAAAAAATCACCCGTATAGAGCAAGGTGTAGATATACTGATCGGTGCTGTAGGTCAGCAGCAGAGCCGCCGCACCCGGCAGATGCCCTGAGGGAAATAGCTCAGCACTGAGTCCATCGAAAAACTCGACGGGCGATCGCCACGGCAGCGCTTGGCAAAACGGAACCGTAGACTCTTCGTCTTGCCAATTGAGCGGCAGCAGCTGCGCGGTCACTTCACTGGCATAGATTGGCAGATGGGGAAATGCCTGATGCAGCCCCAGCAACCCTCTAGCGTGGTCAGCATGAGCATGAGTGCAGATCACCAAATCGGCAGGTGGCACATCCGCATTGACCCCGATCAGCGGCGTTAAATTTTCTAAACCGCAGTCTAATAAGATGCGGTAAGGTCCCATCTGTACGAGTAGACAGACTCCCTCATCCGCATAGCCAACCCCGTAGGGCAAACATTCCAGCTCGGTCACAGTAGTGGCTTCCCCGCAAGCAAAATGATCTCATTGCCGAGACGACAATTGCATTGATCGACTTGCTTGAGTTAATGAGCCGACCCATTCCCGTGATAATCGTCGGAGTCATAGAACCCGTTACGGGTGCCAAAGAATAAGCAGGCTGCAATAAAAAATGGGGTCATGCCCAGCAAAATTAGTTTGACATCCATAGCTTTCTATCCTCAGAAATTTAATAGGTTAAGTCGTTTATTTAATCTTGTGTGGAGAGATGCTGTGCGAGGATCACTCTGTAACTAATCTTAAACACAGATGCGAGGCAGCACCAGAGTGGTAGGCTAGCACACCTATTTTCCCTCATACCTGCATCAACACTATACAAGCTACCGATAGGACAAGCTAGGGCACGAGTCCCCTGATAGGGTTACAGACTCTGTTCGATCGGTACAATCGAACTTTGTGAATTGTTTGATTGAATTTCTGGAGGCTGCCGCTATCAACCCTGCCGTGACTCACCCTCAACCCATTCAAGCTGACTGGCTCAGTCGCTGTTCTACGGCTGTCGCCCCAGAGTTGCTTGGCTGTACATTGGTGCGCCGCTTCCCCGATGGCCGAGTGGTGCGCGGGCAAATTGTTGAAACCGAAGCCTACACCGCAGATGATCCGGCCTGCCATGCCTATCGTCGTCGCAGCCTCCGCAATGCGGTCATGTTTGGCCCAGCCGGGTGGGCGTATGTGTATTTAATCTATGGGATGTATCACTGCCTGAATGTGGTCACCGATCTAGATGGGGTAGCGAGTGCTGTCCTGATTCGCGCCCTGACGCTTAACCCCATTCCCCCCTGGGTAGAGCTGGGTAAGGATAAACCTGAACGGGTGGCGGCGGGACCTGGAAAACTCTGTCGGGCCTTGCAAATTAACCTCAGCTTGAGCGAAACCCGCTTTGCTCCGGGTCAGCCACTTTGGTTAGAGCATCGCTCCTTGGAGGTGCAGCAGCAGTTTGAGCAGTTTGAGCAGGCTGAGCAGGCTGAGCGATTTGAGCCGCAGCATGGCCTTGAGGCCACGAGTCTTGGGGCAACACCTGCCACAAACAGCCTCATCGTTCAAACTACGCGCATTGGGATTACCCAAGGGGTTGAGCTGCCCTGGCGCTGGTATATCGGGGGGTGTAAGGCGGTATCGAAGCGTTAGGTGACACCCGGCAGACGGCAAGACTACCGGGCGACCGTAACGGGAAACCGCAGTTCAAAGGGTGTAAACGCGCCAGAGGTGACGGGACGACCGCGCAGCACCAGTTCGTATGCCCCCGGTTGTGGGAAGGTGAGCGTGGTGCCCGCAATGCCCTGACGACCTGCGATGGCGATCGCGCTCAACCTGGGCTGCTGAAGCGGGGTGGCATTTTGACGGCGGGGTTGGGAGTACACCAAAAGCTGGCAGTTGCAGGAGGCGAGTGGCACCGTTTGCCCACCTCGGCGGGTGAGGGCAATCCAGACCGGGCTGGCAGTGCCGGCACGCGGGGTATCGTTGGGTTCAATGTGGAGGGTGCCGCCAACTTCACCCGAGACATGAACCTGATGGGCTAGGGCAGGGGTAGCCAGTAAGGACAGACCTAGCAGCCAACCCAGAGACCTACGGACGGATAGATTTGGGATAAACGGGTGGAACATAAAACTTTTCTAGTGAGAACAACATCCAAACCCAGCGGCAGCGCAGCAGCAGCACACCCAGAACGCTTAACCCTAAAATTACTGTCGAAACTTGCTGCCACCGGCTGGGCTGCATGGTTCCCAGGTAGTGAGACCCGATGACCATGGCGTGTCCACTACTCAATAGCAGAGCCGGAATCGTCAGCAGGTGGAGCGATCGCCAGCGATCGCCCAATCGTTTTTGAGCCTGGTCAAAACTGGTGAGTGCCACAGGCAGCAACAGCAACAGCGCGATCGCCCCGGCCAAAATGCTCCACTGATGCTGGGGCAACATGAACCAAATTGCGTCTAGCTGCCAGCCCCACGCGTGTTCTACCATATGCAGCGTATGGGCTACAGCGAGGACAAAACTGCCAACCCCGATCACCCGACGATAGCGCAACGGAGCCGTCCAGACCGGGCTGATGGGACGAGCCACGAGTGCCAAGATCATCCCCGCCAGCGCGGCGTGCCCGGTGTAATCGGTCATTGTGTCGCCTGTGCGCAGCAGCGTTAGCACCCCGATCGCCAGCGTCACCCAGCCACCCAGGCGATAGAGCTGGCTGCGATGGTCGCTGGTTAACCGCGCCGTGCCCACCCCAATGCCCAACATGGTCGGCAATGTTCCTAGCCCAAAGGCCAGCATGGTAGCGGCTCCGTGCCACACATTGCCTGTTTCTGCCGCTTTAATTTGGGCGGCGTAGAGAAAACCACACGGAATCAAACCCCAGACCAAACCCAGCAATAGCGGCGTGAACAGGTGCGATCGCCCCGCCAGTTTCAGCATGGCGCGACCCAACCGCTCATGCAACGGCTGCTGAGCTAGAGGATGCAGCAGCGGCAGGCGCGGCAATAGCCCTGGAGCCACCTGCATTAGCCCGATCCAAATTAGCAGCAGCCCCATCACCAAAGCAATGGCGCGCCGCAAGCTGCTGCCAACACCCGCCATTTGGCCGCTGGCAATTAACACCGACCCAACCGCCCCCAGAGCTGCCCCAATTAGGGCGTAGCTCAGGACTCGCCCGACATTGAGGCTGCAATGAAACTTAAACTGCTGCCAATGAGACTGGGGTTGCTGATCTAGGCGGGAGAGCGAAAACGCCGCCGTCAGCGGCCCACACATGCCCACACAGTGCCCAAAGCTCCCCAGAAATCCCAGAGTCATGACTAGCAGTAGATCAACCATGGGTGTTTAACGCCAGATCTGTAGAAATACCTGAGAACTGCGATCGCCCACCCCACAGCCAATGATCAAATTTCAATGATAAAACTGTTCTCTAGGCTATTTGTTCAACAGCTTTACTATTGTGAGGGATTAGCCTAAGACTGTCAAAAGACACGCTGTCAAACTTGGCAGGGTGCCTCGGTATCTGGGTTCAGCGGCAGGCAACCTCTGCACCTTCACCCATTGCTTGATATAGTTCTTGATTGTGAGTTGCAATCCAACCGATCTGTAGACCAGCTAGGCCATAGGTCTTTGACATTACCCCTAAAGAAATTGCATTCTCAGATAGGTCGCAAGCCGCTGACAACGTATCTTGATCTCGATATTCCAGCAGTCGGTAGACTTCATCAGAGAACAACAGCAGATTATGCTGTCTACAGATGGCAACTAATTCCTCTAGCTTGGCTCGGCTCATTACATAGCCAGTTGGATTATGAGGACAATTAATGGCGATCGCCTTTGTATTGGGTTGAATTGTCCCCCGGAGCCAATCTAAATCTAACTCCCAGTTATCAGCTTCACAACTCATCCACCAATCGACTTCACAACCAATAGATTGAGCAATTGAGCTGTGAGACTGATAGCAAGGGAAATGGACAATCAGGTGGTCTTCAGGTTGCAGCGCAATGTTCATGAAAATGAATATTGCTTCTTCTGCACCTGCATGAATTAAGATATCTTCGCTCTCGATTGTTTGATAAGTTTGTGCGACTACCTGCCGTAGTTCAGGGCTGCCTTTCGTTTCTGTATAGCCCAACCAAGTTTGATGAAATTTCTGTGCTGCATCTGGCTCTAGATTTAGCAACTCTTCGACTGTCATTGCTTCACAATCAGAAGAAGAAAGTAGATAGGGTGCTGTGAATTCATACTTGGCAAAGAATCGTTCAAGTTTGAATGCAGGCAATTTCATAACAATTCAAGCTACTCAGCAACCTAGACCAATTTCATTCTGAATACTAACAGAGAAATAGCTTGAAGAATCTTGCTGTGCCGCCTAACGCGCCAATGAGCGGACGCAGATAGCTTTTGCTATTACCAGGACACCTCAAAATTCCGGTACATTGCGGTTGTTATGTCATATTTTCTTGAAGCTGAGCCACCATTTTGGCTAATTAACCCAGCTCTATCTCAACCTGTGATTAATCCTAATCTCGTCAGTCGAATAGTTAACGCTTGACAACTTACTTGAAGTTCGGCTGCAAGCTCCCCAAGAGCTGATGACTCAACATCGTCTAGTGCGTCTAACGGTTTTTCAGAGAGTCTTTCCCACAGTACCTGCTCAGGCATTAAGAGTTCTGCTGCAAAAGTATTTGCCTCTATCTCTTGAAATTTTGTTCCTTGAGCAGATTTCTCGTCTCGGAAAAACAGTAATGACTCATCAAAAAATACATTTGATAAACTTCTATGCAAAAAATAATGCCCCAGTTCATGAGCAATAGTAAATCGCCGCCGATTTTGATGATGGTTTGCATTAACAACTATTACCGATTGTTTATCCTTAATCACCAGCATACCCGACACATTATCTTCAAGAGCCTCCTCTCTTATCAAAATTCCTTCCTGTTCGGCAAGAGAATTCACGTCAACAGGAACTGCAAGTTTGTAGCTCTCTATAATGGATTGGGCAAGTTTCTTGGCTTTAGAAGTCATTGTTAATTAAATTGCTTTGTTAAGTAATTCATCAATCAGTTCGGCACTTCTTGGAGGAATATTCTTTAGGCGACCACCGATTTCAATGGTCGAATTTTGGGTTTCCGCTAGCTCGTTCAAGGGAGGCAAAATATCTTTGATGCCAACCTGTAAAACGGCACAAATCTCATAAATTAGGTGCAGGGGGGCTTTCTGACGGCCTGCTTCAATATTAGTTACCGAGGTACGTAAGACCCCGACCCTCTCTGCCAATTGCGCCTGGGTTAAGTTAGCGGCCTCCCGCTTTTGCCGGATCTGCTGACCAAGTTTTTTATATAGGAGCGCTTCATTTGTCTTCATGCTCTCCAGTATCGGAGAAGAAGACTGCCATGTCAATGTGATTGACATGTTTACTTCAATGACATTGCAGTAGGTTTAGGTAGTTGACATCTAGTTTCCCTTTTGCTAGTGTATAGATGGTTAGCTACAAGGCTTTCCAACTCCATATGTAGCGAGAAATAGGGCAAATGCCTTTCCTCGCCACGTGATGATTCAGAATTTAGGAGAAAAGTTCTATGAAGAATAATTCAGATTCTTATGGAGATCGGGGTGAGCCTCGTCGTGCATACTCGATCCAATTTGCATTAGATAATTTGAGCTTCCGCTCTGTTGACCTAAATGATCCCATGCCACTAGGCCGTCAGATTTTTGTTGCGGGCGGACTTGATCCGCAGGGTAACTACAGCC
>CASBQJ010000443.1 GCA_949127705.1 Synechococcales cyanobacterium PMM_0085 | reverse complement strand
GACGTCCCGATTCAAGCACCGCAGCTGTTGATCAAGGCCGATGTGCCGGGTCAATATGGCCAGCAGCACTAGGCCACAGGCGATCGCCATTAGCACCGAGTTGAGCACAAGCTGAATTAACTGGTTGGTCTGATCTATGCTCATTTCACTGTCCTTTCAGAGGAAACTTCTAGGGCTTTAGGGGAGGTTATTCGGATCTAAAGCCCAATAGAAGCACTAGCTGAGAAGTAGTATAGTATTTTTGTACTAATTCGTCTAGTCTGTGAGGATAGTTTGTGAGCAAAGAGCGTTGCTACAGGTGCACCTATCGTTGCATTGGCTGTCCTGCCAGCTGTTGACAGCCCTCTAACCCCAGGGATGGATCGTGCTGATAGGCCAGTGTGGGCGTCCAAACCTGTACCGTGCGGTCAGCTTTAATTTCGTAGAGATACGTCACGTGTGGGTCGAAGCGAATCCCTACCTTTAAGTTAGAAAAGTCATCTTCACAAATCTCAAAGCCAAATCGCACCACAATTTGGGCGGTTAAACATTCTGGCGTGTCGGCAGATTTTCCAGAGGCATCGCGCTCCTGCCAAAAGGTATCCAAAAAAGGAGTCAAAATCGGCAGCACTCGTTCAGGGCTACCGTTCCGACTGGCAAAGATCACGACTGGGTTGCCCTCAACAATGATGTGGCAGGGTGTGGTAGGCATGAGCATCCTCTTGATGACTTAGCTAGATTAACCCCTCTAGGACGCGGGCTTCAACGGGTAAATTAACGGATATGGCAGTTTTCAGATGAATGAAGGCCATCACAGATTCCAGAACGCGGGAACAAGGGGCTTAAGCCCCTTGTCTGTACTACACCGAAGTGATGTAAGCAATATCGCTGAAGACAGGCGGTTGAATTTACGGTGATTTCTGCCCTTACTTTGCCGAAGAGCTGTCTATTTTCTGAGCAGTTCGTAAAATTTGTCCAGCCAAAATAGCGGCTCCAAAGCCGTTGTCAATATTAACAACAGCAACCCCAGCGGCACAGGAGTTGAGCATGGTGAGCAAGGGGGCTAAGCCGTTGAAGCTGGCTCCGTAGCCAACGCTAGTCGGAACGGCGATCACCGGACAATCGGCTAATCCGGCGACAACGCTGGGCAGTGCTCCCTCCATGCCCGCCACGACAATCAGCACGTCGGCGGATTGAATCACATGGCGGTTGTTTAGCAGGCGATGAATGCCTGCCACCCCGACATCCCACAATCGCTCAACGCGAAAGCCAGACAGCTCGGCTGTGATGGCGGCTTCTTCGGCAACGGGCAAGTCGGCGGTGCCGGCAGACAGCAGGGTAATGGTACCGGGACGGTGGGGCACCAAGTTGAGGGGGGCGATCGCACAAATTTTGGCCATCTGGTAATAGATTAGGGCTGGAATCCGCGATCGCAGCCCCTCATACACCTCTGGTTCTACCCGTGTCACCATCACGACCGGGCTACGCTGACGCATCACTTCAACAATTTGCACGATTTGGTCGGGCGTTTTCCCAGAACCCCACACGGCTTCTGGGAAGCCCGTTCGCAGGGTGCGGTGATGGTCAATTTTGGCAAAGTCGCCGACTGGCTCAAAGTCGAAGTGTTTCAACTTGTCGAGGGCTACGTCAGGACTGACTTGTCCTTGAGCAACAGCCTTGAGGAGATCACGCAGAGCTTCGGGGTTGGACACAGGACAGAGGTAAAAGGAATGCAGGTTAAGCCTTAGTGTAAAGCTTTGATTTCTCGGATGTTTTGCAGACCAGAAATCAAAGCTGTTTGAAACAGCGCCTGAAGTCAGTTCTGGCGAGGGCGTTTCTGGCGAGGTCTTGTCTGGCGAGGGCTTACAGCGGTCGGTAGACGCGATAGTTCACGTTGGGGAAGATATTGTCGATCGCTTCTACCTTTTGCAGCCAGCCCGAATCAACTTTGCCTTCTAGCAGGTCATCGCGCAATTTGTTGAACCGCATCAGGTGCGATCGCGTCCGTCTGATGGCGTAGGGCACCATGGTGCCGGTACGCATAATGAACGCCCAGTCCGACGATTGAGCCAGCAGCAGCTCTCGGGCGGCTTGGTTGAGGGCGCGCCACTCCAAATCATCAGCGGGTTCTCGCTGCGCTAGGTCAATCATCCGTTCTGTGGCTTTATGCAGATGGGGATAAATCCAGGCGTTCGTTTCGTTTAACCAATATTCATGGAAGCCCTTGTAGCCCCAGCTCGACTGCGAGGGGCGGCACACCTGCTGCTGGGGGTTGGTTTGCAAGTAATCGGCCAGGTGGGTCATCTCATAGGTGCTTTGGTCAAACCACGACTTGCGGAACAGGTAGTCGATAAACCAAGGCCCTTCGTACCACCAATGGCCAAACAGCTCGGCGTCGTAGGGCGAGACAATAATCGGCGGACGCTGCATGATGCTGTGCAGGTGCTGCACCTGGCGCTCCCGGTTATACATAAAGTTACTGGCATGTTCAGCCGCCTTTTCCCGCGCCCAGTACGGATCGTACAGGGCTTTATCACTCAGCCCTAACCCCTTACCCGTAATCTTGTGGTACTTGATTCCCACATTTTTACGCTGGCCGTTGGGCATCACGTAGGGCTTGATGTATTCATATTCTGCATCCCAGCCCAAATCGCGGTAGAACTCGCGGTATTCAGCCGCGCCGGGGTACCCCACTTCCGAAGACCACACCTGTTGAGACGATTCGTGATCGCGGCCAAAGGCCGCCGTACCCGCCTCGGTAAAGATCGGGGCATAGGTGCCAAATCGAGGCCGAGGCCGAGCATAGAGAATGCCGTGACCATCGGTAATAAAATAGCGCAACCCGGCATCGGCCAGCATCCGCTCTACCCCTTCATAGTAGGCACATTCGGGCAACCAGATGCCTTGGGGCGATCGCCCAAAGTTTTCTTCGTAGCTTTCGCACGCCACTTTAATTTGCGCCCAGACTGCCTCTGGGTACATTTTCATTAACGGCAGATAGCCATGCGTCGCGCCGCAGGTAATGATTTCTAGATTGTTGGTATCGACAAATTGCTTGAATACACCGACTAAATCGTGGTTGTGGCGTTCCCAGAACTGTCGGACGGTATTGAACTCTTCGGCATAGTGTTCGGCCAAATAGCGCAGATGCCCGTTGTGGCTGTTGCGATCGATCTCCATTTCAGCCAGTTCTTCTAGCTGCGCTAGGTGGCTGTCATAGCGCTCTTGGAGCAAGGGATCACGCAGCATGGCTACCAGTGGAGGTGTCATGCTCATCGTTAGCTTAAAGTCTACCCCGTCCCGCTTTAACCCCTCAAACATCATCAGTAGGGGCACGTACGTTTCGGTGATGGCTTCGAATAGCCATTCTTCCTCAAGGACGTAATCGCTCTCGGGATGCCGCACGAAGGGCAAGTGAGCGTGAAGCACAAGGGCCAGATATCCAATACTCATAAGGCTGACAGAAACGGGTGAAAGGCTAACAAACGAAAAGCTGATAAACCGACTTAAACCAATGCCAAACTCAAATCCTTACTCAAATCCTTGTGGCACCTGTACAACAAGCGATATAAGATTTGGATCTTGGCACCTGAAGCCGCAAGTCTAAAAAATGCCCATTGCGGGGCTGTTCCTAAAATAAATTGATGGATCAATGTATCTACTTTGAATTTGCTTAACAATTTGTTTAATCGGCTTAATTTGCCCAGAGCGGGCAGCTTGTAACGAGATTGCTGGATAAAAAAACGATCCGCTCAAGCTATCTCCAAGTATCGTAGAGCAAAAGTTAATCACGCGATGGATCAACTGGACTGAGTTATGACACAAACGAACCTTCTAGAACTTGCGAAGCAGGGAGACCCTCAGGCGATCGCGACCCTGATGAATCGGTCTTTACAGCCCAGAGGCATGACTGCCGATGTGGAACTGCAAGGCAGCTGTTTGCGCGTGGCTCTAGAGGCCGAGCAGGTGCCCAATCGGCAGGCGTTGACTGCATTTGTGCAAAACGGCATTGGTAACTTGGGGATCAAATCGATCCAGTCGATCAAAGT
>CASBQJ010000442.1 GCA_949127705.1 Synechococcales cyanobacterium PMM_0085 | reverse complement strand
GGCAAAACGCTGCTAGTTAGTATGTTTTTACAAAATGCTTGTAAGAGCGGGGAGAGGGCGATCTTGTTTGCCTATGAAGAGTCGAGGGCACAGCTATCGCGCAATGCTTATTCATGGGGCGTTGATTTTGAAGATCTAGAGCAGAAGGGCTTACTCAAAATTATTTGTGCCTACCCAGAATCTGCGGGGCTAGAAGACCACCTGCAAATGATCAAAGCTGAGATTGCCGAGTTTAAGCCAGCGCGGATTGCGATCGATTCGCTGTCGGCGCTGGCGCGCGGGGTCAGCAACAATGCCTTCCGTCAGTTTGTGATTGCGGTCACTGGATATGCCAAGCAGGAAGAGATTACGGGTTTCTTTACAAACACGTCTGATAAGTTTATGGGATCACACTCAATTACCGACTCCCATATTTCCACCATTACAGACACCATTTTGATGTTGCAATACGTAGAAATTCGAGGTGAGATGTCGCGTGCCATTAACGTATTTAAAATGCGCGGCTCTTGGCATGACAAAGGCATTCGAGAATACAGCATTAGCGAACATGGCCCTGAGATTAAAGATTCGTTCCGCAATTTTGAACGGATTATTAGCGGGTCGCCGACTCGGGTTGCATCGGATGAGAAAAATGAATTGTCTCGGATTATGCGGGGCTTTCAAGTCGAACCCGAGCAACCGTAGAGACACGATTAATCAGAGACGCGATTAATCGCGTCTCTACCTATTTTGTTGGAGCTGAGCCAAAGTATGCCTTGTAGATCTCGTGGGCAATCGGTAGCGCGGCCACTCCGCCGTAGCCACCGTTTTCAACTACAACGGCGATCGCAATTTGAGGATCGCTAACGGGGCCATAGCCCACATACATCGCATTGGGCTTACGATTTACACCCACTTCAGACGTACCCGTTTTCCCGGCTGTCAGGGGAATGGAGCCGTCATTTAGTCGTCGCCCTGTGCCCTTTTGCACCACCGCCACTAAGCCTTCGCGAATGGCATTGATCGTTTCGGGATGGATGCCAGTGGGTTCAGGCCGCATTTCAGGAAGATTGGTCTCAGAAATCAATAGGTGAGGGTGTACCCGCTTGCCGCCATTGGCGATCGCCGCTGTCATCACGGCTAGTTCTAATGGCGTGGCCTGCACTAGACCCTGGCCAATCGACATACTGATCGTGTCGCCCAAATACCAAGGTTCACCATAGAGCGCCTCCTTCTCAGAGGGGATCGGCATCACCCCACTACTGCCGCCTTCTAGCCCCAGCGTATCTTTGAGACCAATGCCCAAAACCCTGCCCCACTTGGCAATTTGTTCAGGCCCAACCGCCATCCCGACTCGAAAGAAAAAGGTATTACTACTGACTGCAAGGGCATCTCGAAACCCAATTGTGCCGTATCCATGCTTACTGCTTTCCCAAAATTGAATGCCGCCCACACTGAGAAAGGCAGACGTCCCAATCGTAGAGCGGGGAGAAAACTTGCCCGATTCCATGGCAGCGGTAGCGGTGACAATCTTAAAGGTGCTTCCCGGTGGGTAGCCTTGGAGCGCCCGGTTCAAAAACGGCTGATCTCCTTTTTGGAGATTGTCCCACTCGGCTTGACTAAAGCGACGGGTAAACATGTTGGGATCAAAGCTAGGTCCACTGGCTAAAACCAACACCTCTCCGGTTTTTACATCCAGTGCGACAACGGCACCTCGGCGTCCATTCAGCGCCTTTTCAGCGGCCTGTTGCAGTTTTAGATCGAGGGTCAGCTGCACCGATTCGCCATTGCGGGCAGGCTGCACCCCCAGCATTTGAGATTCTTGCCCACGGGCATTAACTTCTACCAAACGGCTGCCCCAGGTGCCGCTTAACTGCTGGTTGGCTAACCGCTCCACGCCCATTTTGCCAACCAAGATCCCCATGGGATAGCTAGGGTTTTCGGCAATTTCATCCGCTGTTGCTTCACCGATATAGCCCAGCGCGTGAGACGCTAGCATCTTGTGGGGATATTGGCGGCTAGACCCGGCAAGAATTTCGACCCCTGGTAGCCGGGGCAAGGCTTCTGCAACGGCAACAAACATCGTAGGAGAGAGCTGCTGGCTCACGCGTACGGGCAACGCCGAGGTATAACCGACTTGAGCGAGCCGATCCGAAATTTCCTTGGGGGGAACTTGCAAGATTTCACTGAGGCGCGCAATGGTGTTTTTCCAACGCTCTGAGGATTGTTGACGCGGCCAGAGGTAGACATATCGAGACAGCCGACTAGTGACCAACAGTTTTCCATGGCGATCGCTAATATTGCCGCGATCGGATGGTAACGGCACCATGCGAACTCGATTTTGTTCGGCCAGCTGCTGATTCCTGGCTCCTTCCACTAGCTGTAATTGAGCCAGTCGAGCGACACAGGCTGACATCAATACCGTCACTATAATCATCAAAGTGGAGGCTCGATAGAGCAGATTGCTGCGATTAGAAGCATTCTGAACCAACGAGCTTCGAACTAAGTGTGCTTTATCTAAAAAGTAAATTCTGCCAGCCATCTTCGCTCTATCCTCAACCGCATTGCCTGAGCTAATTGATGCCGTTCGTTAGTCTGAAATAGCTTCTAAACAAACTTAAAAAGGCACTAAATAAAATGTCCTGTTCGATAAAAGCCGATAAAAAATATAGTCTGAAAACAGAGTCCTCCATTCAGGGTAGTCCTCTGCAACAGAATTGTGTTGAGGCAAACCAGTGACGACTATGAAGCAAACATGGAGTAAAAAATGCCGATTGATCTATTATTCCAGCTATGTTGGGGCTGTCCCGGATGGAGATTTGGATCTCATTTGCAGCTGTGATGTCAGGGGTAAAGGGTCACCAGCTCAAAGGGCTAGGGCAAAGAGCGATCGCATCAATATCGCTTCAATTTGGATTATTCCGCAGTAAATGCTTACACAACCGTTACATTCAACACAAGTGCAACAAAATTGCTCTAGGAGTTTACATTATTCTGTTCAAGAACTTTAAGGTGTATCGTTTGCCACGCTACTCTCTGGGGTTGCTAGGAGACCAGATCTAACCGCAAAAGTTTTCAGAAACTTAGCATTCGGGTAAATTTGGCGTAATTTCGTCGATTTCGTAAAGTTCTAGGGGGAGGCCATCGGGATCGGGAAAAAAGGTAAACCGCTGACCCGTTAGGTGATCAATGCGAATGGGTTCGGTGGCGACACCAAGCTGGTTCAATCTGGCAACTAGCCCGTCTAAGTTTTCTACAGCAAACGCTAAGTGCCTTAACCCACGGGCTTCAGGGTAACTAGGACGAGCCGGAGGATCAACAAATGAAAACAGCTCAAGGCGATCGCCTCCTAGCTCTAGATCCAGTTTATAGGACTGGCGCTCTGCCCGATAGGTTTCTTGAATGACCTGGAACCCCAGCACATTGACGTAGAAATGGCGGGAGCGGTCGTAGTCTGAGCAGATAATGGCGACGTGATGAATGCCTGTAATGCCCACGCAGCTTCTCCATACCTTAAATTAGTGCCATCAAATCAGGCCACCCTACAGCCAGCGCCCAGCTTAACAACCGGCATCGCCCAAAACAGGAACCTCAACGCTAGCGCTTCCTTGTGCAACGCGCAACGTGCCGCCTTGAATGGCGACCGATTCAATTTCGCCTGCTTGCCCCAATGTGACGTTAACTTGAGCAGTTATGTTGCCATCGTGACTGACAAAAGTCTGAGAGGTTTGCTGTCCATAAAACTCGTTGCCGCTAGCCGCCGTACGCCGGAACCGCACCACCTCGCCATTCAGCTTCATCACCATGGAGTCTGCTTCTAGGCCGTTGAGCAAAATAAAGCGGCGATCGCCTCCACGTCTAGTTGCGTCTTCAGGCAGCCACAGAGTCATGCCACACCCAGCCGCTCCCAGCGCTTCAATGTCGGCAAATCCAAAGTTGCCAATGGCGATCGCCTGCGTCTGAGGTGAGCTAGCTCCTACTGCACTTGGAGGCGAAGGGGATGCTACTACCGTGGGTGTCGTAGCAGGAGATGCAGTAGGGCGGCTCTGAGTAGATTTTGGAGCACAGGCTGATAGTCCCCCCACAACCGGCAGAATCGTTATCAACCAGACTAGCCTTTTCATCATCAGCAAACCCTTAAAATGCTTCCGAATCTACCCACCTTCTCAGCATAAAAGTTCGCCAGAGAGTCATCGGGACGGTTACAAAACTTGTAACGGCTGCCTGCTTGAGTTGCCATCTAAATCTCATCCTTATGAATGAGACATAACCCTGTCCCGTGAGAGATACATCGCCCATTTTTGCTCTGTAGCATAGGACACAAAGGAGCCGTGTGTATACGGATGTCGGTGGCCTGTTAGCAATAACTTAAACCGCTGACAACGAAGGTTCGCGCAACGTGTTCTTGTTACAAAACGTACTAGGTATTTTACAATGACTAACCCAAATGATCGCCCAAATGATCGCCAAGAGCGTGAACTGCGCGAACGTCAACTCATTCGTGAGAATCAAGCCGCACGCGATGGCGAGAATACGACAAATGGACTATTTTTAGGCATCATACTAGCTGGCTTAGCTGGACTAATTGGCTTATTCTTTGCCTTTAACCAACGTGCCCAAACTCCGGCTCAGCAGCCTCAAGTGCCTCAAATTAACGTTCAGCCTCCCGATGTAAACATACAGGCACCTCCCCAAGCGCCTGCGCCTGCCATTCAACCTCCCAATCCTGATATCAACATTAACGTTCCGCCTGCACCCCCCGCAGCGGCACCTGATGTAAACATCAATGTTCCACCACAACCTCAATCCCAAGAGCAACCGGCACCCAGCGCGGCAGCTGAGCCTGCCCCTGCCCAGCCGCCCGTTCAGCCTGCTCCGGCTAGCGAAGCTCCGCAATAACCTTAAAGTTTTTCAAAACAGAAAATAACGCTGTGCCATGGGCAAAACCGTGGCGGGTTCGCAGGTGAGTAGCTCCCCGTCGGCGCGAACTTCGTAGGTTTCGGGGTCAACTTCCATCTTGGGAGTGGCATCGTTCAGCTTCATGTCCTTTTTGGTCAGTTGGCGGATATTGGAGACGGGCACAGCCTGCTTGTGCAGGTTGAGCTGAGCGGGGATGCCAGCGTTGAGGGCAGCTTTGGAGACAAAGGTGAGCGAGGTTGCATGCATGGCAGCGCCAAAGCTGCCAAACATGGGGCGCATGTGGACAGGTTGAGGGGTAGGAATGCTGGCATTGGCGTCGCCCATTTGCGCCCAGGCAATCATGCCACCTTTCAGCACCGTCTCGGGTTTGACGCCAAAAAAAGCCGGTTTCCACAGGCAAAGATCGGCTAATTTACCCACTTCTACCGACCCGACGTAATCGGCAATGCCGTGGGTAATGG
>CASBQJ010000441.1 GCA_949127705.1 Synechococcales cyanobacterium PMM_0085 | reverse complement strand
TTCTGGTGGTGTTGGGCGGGGCGGGGTTTCTCCTGCTGACGCATCACGGTTGGGTGCCTGTGATGGCTCCGGCGATCGCTACTATCATGGCGATCGGCACAGTTGTGGCCTACCGGGCACAGCAGGCTCACCGTCAGCAGCAAATGGTGATGACGCTGCTGGGTCAAAATACCTCACCCGAAATTGCCGATGCGCTTTGGCAATCCCGCGATCGCCTGTTAGAGTCGGGCAAGCTGCCGGGTAAACGGCTGATCGCGACCATGCTATTCACCGATATCAAAGGATTTAGTACACTCTCCGAGTCCATGTCTCCCGAAGCTCTGCTGGAATGGCTGAACGAATACCTAGAAGCCATGACCCAAGAGATCCAGCACCATCACGGCATTATCAACAAATTTACGGGTGACGGTCTGCTGGCCGTATTTGGGGTGCCCATGCCTCGGCTAGAACAGCGCGAGGTGGATGAAGACGCCGCTCAATCGGTAGCCTGTGCGTTGGCCATGGGGCGACGCCTAGAGCAACTGAACCAAGACTGGGAACGGCGCGGTTTAATGTCAGTGCAAATGCGAGTTGGTATTTTTACCGGGACTGTGGTGGTAGGCAGTTTGGGTGGCAAAGACCGGATGGAATATGGCGTGATTGGCGACAGCGTCAACACGGCGTCACGACTAGAAAGCTGCTTGAAGGAACGCCATGTTGACCTCTGCCGGGTATTAATTTCGCAGGAGACATTAATGCATCTCAAAGGTCGATTTGTGGTGGAATCGTGGGGTCCCATGGCGCTACGGGGCAAACAGCAACTGGTAGAGGTCTATCGCGTTGTGGGTCATGCAGCTCCGGCTCTGCGCCTGGAAGCGGCATCAGCAAAAACCACAGCAAAAGCTTCAGAAAAGCCGCGTTAACTCGATACTACGGCGACCACACAGTTCGTTATTTTTCTTAACTCATTTTATTAACACTTCGACATCTAACTTAGCCGTGAGATTTGTGATTCAGAGTCTCAAACAGCAAGCCTTTCAACCGATAAAATGACTCAGTTTGGATTGCGATCGCCCCTAAAACTAACAAAAATTTGTGAAGAACTTCAGCATACTTTCTACAAGGTAACTATTATGCAAAGGTGTCAAGTCCTACATGGGCTTGATAGGTTATCCATCAGTTTAGCGATCGAATTCATTACCCGGATTCATTACTATGACTACATCTATTCAACAGCGCGATCGCGTCAACATCTGGGATCGGTTCTGCAACTGGATCACTAGCACCAACAACCGCATTTATATCGGTTGGTTTGGCGTGCTAATGATTCCTACCCTGCTGAGCGCCACCATCTGCTTCCTGATTGCCTTCATTGCTGCTCCCCCCGTAGACATCGACGGCATCCGTGAGCCAGTCGCTGGCTCCTTAATGTATGGCAACAACATCATTACTGGCGCTGTTGTGCCTTCTAGCAACGCCATTGGTCTGCACTTTTACCCGATTTGGGAAGCGGCCTCTTTAGATGAGTGGCTCTACAACGGTGGGCCTTACCAGCTCGTTGTCTTCCACTTCCTGATTGGGATTTTTTGCTACATGGGTCGGCAGTGGGAACTTAGCTATCGCTTGGGTATGCGCCCGTGGATTTGCGTCGCCTATAGCGCTCCGCTAGCCGCTGCCACCTCAGTGCTGTTGATCTACCCGATTGGTCAAGGTTCTTTTTCTGACGGAATGCCCCTTGGCATCTCCGGCACTTTCAACTTTATGTTTGTGTTCCAAGCCGAGCACAACATTTTGATGCATCCCTTCCACATGCTCGGAGTTGCAGGTGTGTTTGGGGGTTCGCTATTTAGCGCCATGCACGGTTCGTTGGTGA
The DNA here is from genome assembly GCA_949127705.1 of Synechococcales cyanobacterium PMM_0085. Classification (GTDB taxonomy): domain Bacteria; phylum Cyanobacteriota; class Cyanobacteriia; order Elainellales; family Elainellaceae; genus CASBQJ01. The sequence continues at coordinate 972 of CASBQJ010000441.1, read as the reverse complement.
CCTCCAGCCTGGTGCGGGAAACCACCGAAACTGAATCTGCTAACTACGGCTACAAATTTGGTCAAGAAGAAGAAACGTACAATATTGTGGCCGCTCACGGTTACTTTGGTCGGTTGATCTTCCAATATGCCAGCTTTAACAACAGCCGTTCCTTGCACTTCTTCTTGGGGGCATGGCCTGTCGTGTGCATTTGGTTCACAGCCTTAGGCATTAGCACGATGGCGTTTAACCTAAACGGGTTCAATTTCAACCAATCTGTGTTGGATAGCCAAGGTCGCGTGATTAGCACCTGGGCAGATGTCCTCAACCGCGCTAACTTGGGCATGGAAGTGATGCATGAACGCAATGCTCACAATTTCCCCCTTGATTTGGCCGCAGGTGATGCGATCCCGGTTGCACTCACGGCTCCGCAAATTGACGGTTAACTAGATTTGAAGTCCTCGGTGACTCCATAGACTGTGTGGTCGTGGGTTTAGTAAACCAGGGTTGCTGCATCCACAACTATTGATAGAAAACGGATGATAAAAAACGGATAAAACTCAGAATCCTAGCCGATTGGTGCAGGATTCTGAGTTTTACAATTTACGCTAGTAGAAGACGGCGCAAGTTTAGCTACTGTAGGGCGGGCATCTTGCCCGCGCAGGCTGGAAGCCTGCACTACGAATGGTAGGCAGATTTACGCCTCAGACTACTAGCTATAAAAGTGCTAATTTTTGAGCCGAATAGCGGTTCAGGCGCTTGACGCTACACCGCTCCCGGTGGGTTGAGGAAGCGACCGGCAAATTTGAACACATCACCCATATCGACATCTTGATCGCTGTCACTGTTTAAAAAGGCACCCAGCAAAGGATTGGTGCCGCGTGCCCCCGGAGCTGGAGCGCCCATATTGAGCAGACCCAATACGCTTGAGATCAGCCCTGGCAGCATCGTCTGAATGAGGGTGGGATTCAATCCGGTTTTGGCGGCGATCGC
>CASBQJ010000440.1 GCA_949127705.1 Synechococcales cyanobacterium PMM_0085 | reverse complement strand
GGTAAGGTGTTCAAATATGTCACAAAGCCCTGGGATGATGAAGAGCTAAAAGTCGTGGTGCGTCAGGCTGTAGACACGCACAATGTCTTGAGGACGCGCACCCAAGAATTACGGCGAACCCTGCGTCAAGAATCGTTGTTGAATGCGGTCACGAACACGATTCGAGGCGCACTTGACTACCGCCAGATTCTCCAAACCATTGTGGAGACGGTGGGGCACATGTTTGAGGTAGATTGCTGCATCCTTCGCCCCTTTCAAGGTAGCCGGATGGATGATCAGGTATTTGTCTATCAATCGGGGCGATTGGGGCAAACAGACGCTGCCGGGGCGCGCAGGCTAGACGATAAAAACAGCTTGGCGGGCACGGTTTGGGAAACACGCCGGGTACAAGTGATTGATCATGTGCAGGCCAATTTAGACTCCGGTGACGATCCACTGCCCCTAGTCTGCCGGCAAGCGTACCAAGATGCCAATATCCGCTCCAGCTTAGTCGTGCCGCTGATCTGTCAGCAAGATCTAATGGCGGTATTGGCCTTGCACCAGTGTGACCAACCTCGGGTTTGGCAAGAGGATGAAGTGCAGTTGGTGAGTATGGTGGCCGATCAGGCCGCGCTGGCGCTGTCTCAAGCGCGAGCCTATGAACAAGTGCGCGCGCTGGCAACGCGAGAATCATTGGTCAATACGATTACAACAGCCATTCGATCTACGCTTGATCCGCAAGAAATATTTGCAGCCATTACCCAAAAACTAGGGCAGGCATTGCAGGTAGATGGGTGTGCCCTATCGCTATGGACGGAGGGGAATGAGTTTGTCCAGTGCGTGGGCTTGTATGACGCCGCCCATGATGGGATAGCGGTGCTGGAGGAGGATGGCGCTGGATTAGTGGAGGTGGCAAATAATCCCTTTGATGCGGGTCTATTGGCCAATCGTTATCAGCTACCTCTGTCTCAAGTGCCGATCGCCGGAAATCCCGTTTTACAGCAGCTATTGACGACTCAGGCGGCGGTCGTGATCCATGACCTAGCCGATCATCTAGAGATGAACGTACTGGATTTGCCCGTGCGATCGCCAGCTCGAGCCCTACTGGTGGTGCCGCTGCTCACCGATGGCACCATCATTGGCAGCATTTCGCTGCGCCAGATGTATCAACCTCGCCAGTGGACGCCAGACGAGATTGATTTAGTCCAAGCGGTAGGAGCACAGGCCGCGATCGCCGTTCAACAATCGCGGTTATATCAAAAAACGCGCCAGCAAGCCGAGCAGCTGCTGGAGTTAGATCGACAAAAAACTGAATTTTTTCAAAATGTTTCGCATGAATTTCGCACCCCCCTAACGCTGACGTTAGGGCCATTAGAATCGGCAGTGGCGCAGCAGCAGGGGTTGTCGCTGGCTCAGTCGGTGACTGCCCTGCGCAACTCTCGGCGACTATTGCGGCTAGTCAACCAATTACTTGACCTGCAACGGCTAGATGCCGGACGCATGCAGCCCAGTTTTCGTCCGTGCAATCTGCTGAATTTTGTGATTCCGATCGTCGATTCATTTCGCCATTACTGCGAGAAAAAGCAGATTAACCTGATTACCCGGCTCACCGAATGCCCACCGGTCTATCTGGATGTAGAGAAATTTGACAAGGTGCTCTACAACCTCTTGTCTAATGCCATGAAATTTACGCCAACGGGGGGCAGTATTACCGTCAGCGTCAGTCCCGCAGGCGACCATTGCTTCATTAAGGTGCAAGATACTGGGGTCGGCATTCGCCATGATCAAATTCCCCATTTGTTTGAGCGGTTCCGGCAGGCAGACGGTTCGGCTAACCGCAGCTATGAAGGCAGCGGCCTAGGGCTAGCCCTGGTGCGAGAGTTGGTAGAACTGCATCAGGGCACGGTATCGGTAGACTCTACCGTGGGCAAAGGGACGAGTTTTACCGTTTGGCTGCAAGCAGGCAGTACCCATCTGCCTTCCGACCAGGTGATTGAAATTCCGGCTGAAAGTGAGCACAGTCGTGCCCTAGTGGAATTGGCCGATATTGATGTTGATGTGGCTGAGCTGCCTGATCTGAAGGAGCCGATACGCGCTCTACGCGGGCAAGCCAACGCCTCCGATTCCGGCCTCACCGAGATCGAGGAAATCTTAGAATCGGTGATCCCCGCCGATCCAGAGACCGCCGCTGTCACCCTGTTGGTGGTGGACGACAACGCCGACCTGCGCCTGTACATTTGCGAGATATTGCAGCAGGCTGGGTACCAGGTTTTGACCGCTGGCAATGGCCGTGAGGGGTTTGAGATCGCGCAAGAGCGCTCTCCCCAGCTGATCTTGACAGACTTGATGATGCCCCTGGTGTCGGGGATAGAGCTGATCAAACTCATCCGGCAGGACGAAGGGTTGAAGGGCACGCCCATCGTGCTAATTACCGCTAAAGCAGACGAAGAAACCCGGATTGAAGGCACAGAACAGGGAGCGGATGGCTATCTATCTAAGCCGTTTAATTCCCGTGAACTGCTGGCCGAGGTGCGCAACTTGCTTGCCCTCAAACAAAGCGAACGCCGGGTGGCCGAGTTGAATACCTACTTGACCGAATCGGTATTGAAGCGATTCTTGCCGCCTTCGCTGGTTCATAAGGCCGCTAGGGGCGAACTGGCGCTCGATCTGCGCCCCGAACCTCGGATGATTACGATTTTATTTAGCGATATTATTGGCTTTACTCAACTTTCCAATACGCTGCGATCGCGCCGAGTTGCCGAGCTGTTGAACGAATATTTGACCGAGATGACCCACGCCATCTTCCAAAACGGTGGCACGGTCGATAAATTTATGGGCGATGCGATTTTGGCGATTTTTGGCGCACCCGAAGAAATTAGCCCGAATGAGCAGGTGAAACGGGCGATCGCCACCGCTCGGCAAATGTACCACACTCTCGATAAACTCAACGAACGGTGGCAGCAGCAGGGGATCAGTCGGGTCGAGTTTCGCTGCGGCATTCACCAGGGCACAGCGGTAGTGGGCATGTTTGGCGGGTCAGAGCGCGCCGACTACACCGCCATTGGGCCTAGCGTCAACATTGCAGCCCGGATTCAAGAAGCGGCTGAACCCAATACCATTCTGGTGTCTGCGGCAGTGGCCGACTACCTAGAGCAAGATATTATTACCAAGTGTCGCCCGCTAGAACTCAAAGGGGTAGATGAAACAGTGCTGACGTTCTCGATTACCGTCGATCATCTAATCTGAGCGATCGCATTTGGGCGGTTATATTTGGGCGATCGCAGACAAATCTGGGCGATCAGCGGCGCAATGGCCTGTGCCCTGTTAGAATACGGAATCGCGGCGTCCGCTTCCAGTCTTCGCACCGCGTCTCTATCTGCTAGTTCACTTTCTATCCGTCTGCCTAAGGATCGCGAATCACTATACACTGCTTGCCAACGGGGTAGCTCAGCTTTCCCCCTGAGCAAATGATAAGCAATACGTTCGCACCCCATCCTAAGACTGGTGCCAATGATGGCGACAGACCGATGATATTTTTGGAGTCTTATGTCCTTTTCCGCTCTCGGTCTGTCTCATGAAATTGTGCGCGCTGTTACGGCACGGGGCTACACCGAGCCTACCCCGATCCAGCTTCAGGCCATTCCTACTATTCTCAAAGGCAATGATATATTAGCAGGTGCCCAAACTGGGACAGGCAAAACGGCTGGCTTTACGCTGCCTATTTTGCAACTGCTCTCCAAACAAACGGTTAAGTCTGCCCCCCATCGGCTGCCGATTCGGGCATTGATTCTCACCCCGACCCGAGAATTGGCCGCGCAGGTAGAAGAAAGCGTCAAAGACTATGGCAAATATCTCAACTTGAGTTCGATGACGATGTTTGGCGGTGTCAATATCAATCGCCAAATTCAGCGGTTGAAAGGCGGCGTCGATATTTTGGTAGCCACGCCCGGTCGCTTATTAGACCATGTTCAGCAGCGCACGGTGGATCTGTCCCAGGTGCAAATTCTGGTACTAGATGAAGCCGATCGGATGCTAGATATGGGTTTTATCCGCGATATTCGGCGGATTTTGGCGCTACTGCCGCAACAGCGCCAAAATCTGCTGTTTTCCGCCACGTTTTCCCCTGAAATTAAAGAATTGGCTCAGGGGATGCTGAAGCAGCCCGTGTTGATCGAGGTAGCGCGCCAGCAGGACACTGCCGAGCTGATTGCGCAAAAGATCTATAAGGTATCACGCGATCGCAAGCATCCACTGCTGACCCATCTGATCAAGCAGCACAACTGGTTTCAGGTGCTGGTGTTTACCCGCACCAAGCATGGTGCCGATCGCCTGTCCAAACAGCTGACCCACGACGGCATTCCATCGCTGGCGCTGCACGGCAACAAAAGCCAGATGGTGCGGACTCGGACGCTAGCCAAGTTTAAAGACGGCAGTCTGCAAGTGCTAGTTGCCACCGACATTGCTGCGCGCGGCATCGACATTAGCGACCTGCCGCATGTGGTCAATTTTGATTTGCCCCATGTGCCCGAAGATTATGTGCACCGGATTGGGCGCACCGGACGAGCGGGGGCTGAAGGCGAGGCGGTGTCGCTGGTGTGTGTGGACGAGCACAAGATGCTAGCCGATATTGAAAAGCTGATGAAGCGATCGCTGCCCCAGGAAGTCGTCAGTGGGTTTGAACCCGATCCCAATGCCAAAGCGGCCGTCATTCCCCAAAAAAGTCAGCAGCAGCGACGCTCGCCCGGTCAGAACCAAGCCCGCTCAGGACGAACGTCTGCCAAGCCATCGGCGCAAAACCGCGATCAGCCCAAGTCGGCTCGACCAGACACGGGCGGCGGCGGGCAGCCCCGTTCGCAGTCGGCTAATTCGAATAATCCGAACCGTCCGCCCTCGGCAGGTCGTCGCCCCCGTTAAACCCAGACATTCGAGAGACGCGATGAATCGCGTCTGAATCATGATTTAACCCGTAGAGACGCGATGCATCACGTCTCTACGGGGTGGTTGCGTTTCTGCCGATTTCTTTGCCTTTGGCGGTTGCCGATTGGTGGGCGTCCAGGTATTCTTTTCCACCCAGCATCACGTCGCCGTAATACTCGTAGGGTTGTGTGCCGTAAACGGGCAAGGGTGGATCGTCGGGATAATCTTCTTGCGCTTCTTCCACGGCGGCTTTGAGTTGCTTGAGGCTGAGCCGTTGCACAGGAAAGTAATAGAGTTCGGGCGCTATTTTTTTGAGATGCGGCAGGGTGGGATCAACGATTTGCGCCTCTAGTTCCAGCCAGCCGTGTTCGAGCACCTGAGCGGGCTGACTTGCCAGCACCACAAATCCCTGCACATAGGTGGAATCTGGGGTGGCGATCGCCGCTCGATGGGCATTGTCAAACGGGGTGGCGGCTTTGGCCTTGATCTGCTGACAGAGTTCAACAGAGCGGGTTTCATTAAGTGGCTGGTTCATGCTGTGTTTGGGTTTGAGCTAATTCCATTCTCTGCCAATTCGGGTAGGGTTGCCAAAAAAAACAGTGCTGCATCCCCTGAGTTGAGCCGCTATCAGCGTCGATTTTTGAGCGTCAATGCCAAAAACCGCTCGGTGTAATACAGCGTCAGTTGATTGCTGACCCCGTGGAAAATGGTATCAAAGGCATGTTCTGCCCAGGGAATTTCTAGGTACACCACCGGACTGCCGACGCGCTGCAACTGGGTGGCAAGGCGGCGACCGAATTTGGCCAAGACGATGTGGTCGCGATCGCCATAGACCAATAACGACGGCGGCAGCGGTCGCGTCACAAAATTCAGCGGAGAGGCAGCTCGGTAGCGATCGCCCAATTCCACTGGTGTGCCGCCCAAAAAGGTGCGGAGGACCGCCCGTGTGTTGATGGGGTCGGGCTGGGGCAAGTCGTAGTAACCCGCCGTTAAATCGACCGGGCCGTAGTAGCTGACCACAGCTTTGAGGGGCGGCGTGGCAGGAGCATAGGCCGCCAACAACGCCAACTGGGCACCCGCCGATCGCCCCAACAGCGCCATCCGAGTGGGGTCGGTTTCATACTCGGCGGCATGAGTTTGGATGAAGGCCAGCGCTGTTTTGACATCTTGAAGCTGCGCCGGAAACTGGTAGCGCGGAGCCAAACGATAGGCGATCGCCCACACTACATAGCCCTGAGCCGCCATGTAGCGGCTAAAGCTGGCATAGTCAGACGGGCTGCCGCTTTGCCACGCACCGCCATGAATCACGACCAGCGCCGGATACACCCCCACCTGCGGCGGTCGGTAGACCTCTAGCGCCAGGGGCACGCCATCAGGCTGGTCAAATACGATGCCCGATGTGTGGCGCACCGGGCGATCGCGAATGCCCCGCAAGGCATCGAGCAACACAAACGGCTGCGATCGCAGAGGTACAGAATTGGTCGGTATATCTGCCCTGTAACCGCTACCAAAAACCTGAACCATCGCCGCATCTGCCCGCCGATTGGTGGCAGCAAACTGGCTGAGGGGCAGGGCGCTGAGCAGTAAGCCGATTAGGCTCAATCCTAGGG